>JAYSTZ010000897.1:0-2336 GCA_043719365.1 Verrucomicrobiaceae bacterium
TATCATGTGGATGGGCGGACCCAAGGTAGATGCTCGTTCCTCGCATCAACCGTTGGGCTGAGTGATTCAACGCCTTCGGCGTAATGCGGCTACACGAGAACTATGCGACCGTCCCCGCCGTTGTCAGCGCCGGAGGTCGAGCGCCCGAAATGAGGGCCGAAGGCCCGGCAATGTAATAGCCCAGGCTCAGCGACGAAGGAGCGCAGGCCTGGGTTGGCTCCACAAACAGCATGCAGCCCTGGAGGGGCGAAATGAATGACGAGCGGTGTAAACGATGCCGGTCAATTTGGGTGCGCCGCATTACGCCGAAGGCGTTGAATCATTCAGCCCAAGGTCGCGAGGAACGAGCCACCTTGGGTGATTCCGCGAAGCGGCATATACCCCGAAGGGGTTTCATCCGTGGCGCGCGATTCGATGAAACCCTTCGTAAAACTGTTTGTCTGTCCCTCTGCCTCCGTTTCCTCGGTTCCCGCTTGCCGTGCAATTCGTTTTCGTATTAAGGAAGCGCGTGTCTTACCAATCCGTTGATCAACTCCAGCGCACGCTGACGAACGACATCTTTCACTACGCCAAAGACTCAAAAAAAGCGGCAGGAAGGGCGCTTGGGACGCTAGTAGAACTCATCACTTACTACCTTCTCCGTTCGTGGAAACTCGGCGGACATGTGGCGATTGAGCGTGGCTTAGCCGAGTATGGAAACCCAGCCATCACCCACAACGTCGAATACTCACTGCACCCCGTAGTCGCCCGTACCGCGCTGGAAATGCCAAGTGCAAGACTGCCTCTCACTTCCGCAAAAATCCTCGCAGCGATGGACCGCTCTCAGATCGATGCGTGGGCAAACAAAAACCAGCAACTACTCACGGCAAGCGGACTCGTCCGCAACTCTTGCGTCGTTGGTGAATCGCCACGCGGCGCACTCGTGGCGGCGGAGGTGGTTGAGCATGGAGAGCAATACCACATCGCACTGGCGGAACAGATGCCTTCGCCGTTTGCGATGTTTGAGTGCAAGCGCGTAGGTATCGAGGAAGGTATGAAAAAAGGACCGCAAACGATCGAGAAAGCCAAGCAGGGCGCTTACGTCGCGCGGGCCGTCTCATCTTTGCATAAAATTCGCGGGCAAGACGGGCGTTTGCTCGGGGTGCTTCCACGGGCAGACGGCTCCTTGGAATGCAAACCTCACGATGAATTTCTCGCCGAAATCGTGGCAAGTGATTCCCCGGAATGGTTGCGTGACTTCATCCTCAGCGTAGGCGTGGTGAGCAACCACGGCAATTGGTTCACCGCAGAAAACCACAACAAAGAAATTATGGTCCTCGCTCAGTCTTACGACTGGCTGCTATTTCTGACGGATGCGGGACTTTCCCAATTCATCGAAGATGTGTTGCTCGCGCCACGCGCCGACTTAGCCCCAGCTCGCGCGGCTTTTCTCGCCAGCTACCCAAAGACGACTGGCGAGAATCGCTTCACTAAAGTGCGCATCGATCTTCACGCGCATCACGCGCTGCTGGACTATTTTGCCCGCGAAGCCACGACCATTGAATCGTGGTTTAATGTCATCGCGCCCGCTTCCCGCAGTATTCACCAACTTCGCCAACAACTTGACACACTCGCCCGAAAAGACTGGGCCAAAATCCACACACCATGAGCGCAGGTCGCAAAATCCACACACAGAGCCAGCACTGGGGAACTCCGGAAAAGTATGTCCGCGCCGTGAAGGAAGTTCTCGGCGGAAGCATCGCTCTTGATCCTTGCTCGAACGAATACTCCATCGTCGGAGCCGCCATTGAGTATCGTCTGCCCGAGCAAGACGGGCTCAAGGGATCTTGGGAAGCCCCCACGATATTTGTGAATCCGCCCTACGGCAAAGATCACGAGCGCGGCACCGCCATCCGCCACTGGCTGCAACGCTGTCACCTCAGTCACGAAAAATACGGCTCCGAAGTGCTGGCGCTCGTCCCCGTCGCGACAAATACCGGGCACTGGAAGAAACACGTCTTTGGCGTCGCGACAGCGGTTTGCTTTCTATACGATACCCGGCTGCGCTTTCTTGTGAACGGAGAGGATGGAGGAAAGGGTGCGCCGATGTCGTGCGCGATGATTTACTGGGGGCGAAACGAGCGCCTCTTTTTTGAGGTATTCAGGCAGTTCGGTGCAGTTCTGAGCCTCGGCTCTCTACAAAGTGTGAAACTCGGCGTGGTCAATAGCACGGACTTATTCGCACTGGCGAATGCTTCATAGGCAGACAGTCGTGCCGGTTCCCGTAGCGGGGAGCTAACGTGCGCTTTCGTGCTGCCAAATAATCCCTTTTACGGCGTTGGTGGCGGTGTCGGCGG
>JAYSTZ010000898.1:0-5354 GCA_043719365.1 Verrucomicrobiaceae bacterium
GTTTTTTTCACCCCTGTGCAGGTTTTTGCTTGAGGAAATCGGATAAATCCTTCATTCATCCCCCCTATGAATCTGCCCTCGGAAAGTGATTCCCTTGGGTCAGGGGGAACGTCGGGAACAAACCGGGCTGCCAAACCACTAGGTAGCCCGGCAAAGCCGATAACCATGGCCACAATTGCGAAAATGGCAGGCGTCTCACAAGGCGCCATCTCCTCCCTGCTCAATGACCGCGACTACGGCATCCGTGTCAGCGACAAGACCCGCGAACGGGTTTTCAAAGTGTGCCGCGAACTCGGCTACATCCCGAATGACCTGCGCGCAGAAGTCCGCATGTATCCCGAAACCGGAGACACCTGCCTCCTCGTTTCCGATAAACTCCCCCACGGCCTCTCGAATCCTTTCGCAGCGCAGGTCGCCAGCGCACTCCTTCGCGATAGCAATATGCACGGCATCGTCGTGGCACGCTACGCCGAAGGGCAGGAATACACACCAGAAGACCCGTCCCTTCCCGCGGCAATCCGCAATGGCACGGCGTCAAAATTTATTTGCGTAGGCACCGCGAACGCATCGCTCTGCAGGATCACCCTGCGCCGGGGATACCCGGTCATCGTTCTCGGCCACGAATCCCACATTCCCGGCACCTCCAGCGTCGTGCCCGATTACACAGCCTCGGCCCGGCTTGCGCTCAGCCACCTTGCGGAACTCGGACATAAAAATATTGGAATCGTGAGCGGCCCGTTCGGAAGCCTCGATCCCCGGCTTGCGGAGATCAACCGCGCCATCAGCGTTGCTTCACAAGAGAACAATATTTCCATTTCCGCCCAGAATATTTTCCAGGGCGACCTTACGTTTGAAGCCGGTCTTGCAGCGGTGCAGTCGCTCACTGCACGACAGGCCCCTACCGCCCTCCTTTGTCTCAGCGAAGCATCCGCCTGCGGAGTCATCGCCGGCGCGCTCATGAACGGCATCTCCATTCCGGAAACGCTCAGCGTGCTGGCGTTTTCGGACCACTCCGAAGCTCCACCGAGCGCGATCCCGATCACCACGGTCATCTCCTCCGTGGATGACCTCGCAGTCGCATCTGCCGCAGAAGCAGAACGCCAGATTCGCGAAGGGATGCCCGCTGCGCCTCTGCGCAGCATCCGCCCGGTTTCGCTCATCAAGCGGGCGTCCACCGCCAAGGCGAAGTAGGGTCCTCTACTTCAGCTTTTCCTTGAGTCCCTGAGGGCTGAAAAATTCAGTCAGCACCTTGCCACCATCCATCACCCGCACACCGTAACCCACAATGCGGTCGCCGGACCCCTCCACTTTCTTCACCTTCGGACTCGAGTTGGATCTGCTGTTCCCCCCGTTGCCCTTGCCCTTGCTCTTCTCCACTTGGAAATGATCTTCCGTGTAGGACGAGTTCACCTGCTCGCTCTCGATCACTTCCTTCTGCCCGGCCGCCAGCGATGCCTTGCGCTCTCCTTTTTTGAAAACCTCAATGTCCCCGTCTTTGATTCCCTTCGCGAAAAACCAATAGTGAATCTGCAAATTCGGACAATCCTGACGCGACAAATTCTGTAATGAAATCTCGAGCGAACGAATCTGAGTTTTCGAGGCATTCCCCGCCCCTTTCGAATCGGTCTTTTGCTTTTGCAGGACGTCGAGCCGGACTGGACTGATCTGCGCAAACGAATTCAAAGAGGCACAAACGACGACGAACAGGGCGAGAAAGAATTGCTTCATCCCGAACTTCTCGCACACCCCGGCGAACGCGGCAAGCGGCCTATCTGGAACTCAGCGCCGCCAACACCGCAGCGGCGTGGTCGCCGGGCTTCACCTTGCGCAGCACCGCGCGCAGCACTCCATCCGGCCCGACAACAAATGTCGTTCGCTCGGTGCCCATGTATTTTTTCCCGTACATGCTCTTTTCCACCCACACGCCGTAAGCCTCCACAAGCTTCCGCTCTTCATCGACCAGCAGAGGGAAAGGAAGCGAGTGCTTCGCGATGAACTTCGCGTGGCTTGCAGCGGAATCGATGCTCACGCCGAAGAGCGCGCATTTCGCCGACACATCGGCCCACGCATCGCGCAGCCCGCAGGCCTGCATCGTACAGCCGGGCGTCTCGTCTTTCGGGTAAAAATAGAGCACCAGACTCCGTCCTGCGAAATCCGACAATGAGACAGATTTCCCTTGTTCGCCATACGCGCCTCCAATGGCGAGTGCTTGGAATGACGGGGCATTGCTGCCGGGTTCGAGTGTTTTCATAAAATTACGCCCTCGTCTGGCCGGCGGACATGACGGGCTGCACGTGATGCTCTGAAACGAGTGCCAGCATCAGATTATTTACCATTGTCGCGCGGCCATGCTCATCGAGCTTCACCACGCCGTCTTTCTCCAGCTTCGTGAGCGCCATTTCCACCATTCCCACGGCGCCCTCCACGATCATCTGCCTCGCGGAAATGATTGCCTGCGCCTGCTGACGCCGCAACATCGCCTGCGCAATTTCCGGGCTGTACGCAAGGTGCGAGAGGCTTGCCTCCGTCACCCGAATTCCCGCGATGGAAACGCGCTTCTGAATCTCCTCACACAAGTTTTTCGACACTTCCACCGGGTGACTGCGAAGCGCCACTTCGTCGGAAGCGTGGGGCTCATACGGATAATGTGTGGCCACTTGACGCAGCGCCGTCTCGCACTGAATGGGCATGAACGCCTCGTAGTTATCCACCTCGAAAACCGCATCCGCAGGTCGCTCCACCTGCCACACCACCACGGCGGCAATCTCCACAGGATTACCGTGCGCATCATTCACCTTCATTTGCGGACTCTGAAAATTGCGCATCCGAAGCGTCACGCGCCGGCGGCTGGCGAGCGGATTGATGAGCGAAAACCCATTGCGCGTCACCGTCCCGACATAGCTCCCCAGAAAGGTCAGCACGAGTGAGTCGTTCGGTGAAATAGTCGCGCACGAACGCATTGTCAAAATCAGCAAAAACGCCGCGATGATAAAGTGCTCACCGTAGAGCAGAATACCGATCAAAATGATTGGGACGACGAGCACAGCACCGGGCAATGCGAGCGATGAACGATCCTTCGGAGTAGTTTCCACACCATGTTCTTAGCGCAGGCTACGCCGTTGGCAAGCCATGGGCTGCCTGCCTGATTTATGGCTCGCCAGAAAGCCCGAAAAGGACCTGCTCCAGCCCCATCGCATCAAGTCGCCTCGCCTGCTCCACGGTCAAAAGCGGAATGAGTTTCTCTCGAATCTCCCCGGTCATCGCTTCGAATTTCGTATCAAAATCCGCCTCCTCGGCCGCAGTCATCGGCCGGTCACCAATATCCGCCGGAAGCGCCTTCTCGGCCGCCGCGGCAATGATGACCTCGATCTTGGACGCGAGCGCGTCATCCAGCGCAAGCGCCCCCGCAGTGAGAAGCGACTGATGATGGGCGAGCGCTTTTGGGGTCGCATCGTCGAGCGTGTCCATCAGCGCTTCATCGCTGAGCAGGTTGGCGAGATCGACCGTGAGTTGATTCAGTTCCGCTACGTAAGCCGCGTATTCCGGTGCATCGGAAGCCGGAGTTTCTTCAAACCGTGCCGAGAAATCGGACAGCCGAAAATTGATGCCGCCGAGCGCCCTGGCGAACTCATCCGGGGTGCTCGCAATCGCCTTGAACGACCCGGAGGCACGCTGCGCTTTCGCCGCATCAATTGCAGCGTCGAGCGCGCTGTCATTCTCGTCTGCAAAGCGACGAACCGCCGACTGCTCCTTGCGCGGAGATTCGAGTGCGGGCGGATTCGCCGCGACCGGCTGAGCAGGCTTGTTCACGAGATAGAAGGTCATCCCGCTCCCGATCAGCATCGCTGCGATCACCACCACCGCAGTCTGGAGCTTTTCCGCGTTCATTTTTAAAGCGTCTCGGGCGCTTGCAGCAGTTCCACAATCCGTGCGAGCAGGCGGCCCGCAGCTCCACCATCAAGCACGCGATGATCAAAGCTCAGCGTGAGGTCCGCCTCCATTACGGGAACGAACACTTCTTTCTTCGCATCCCAATGCGGCATCATCCGCCCGGCACCGAGGCCCAGCACGAGCGTCTGCTCGGGTAGCGGAATCGGCGTCGCCCAAGTCAGCCCAAACGTGCCGAAGTTCGTAATGGTCGCGATGCTTCCGCCCTGCGCACTCGCGGGCAAACGACGCTGCCGTGCGAGTTCCACAAGTTCGTCGTATCGCGGAAGGAGATTCGCGAGCGTGATAGTGTCGGCATTGCGAAGGACCGGAACCAGAACGCCATCCTCGGCTTCCACCGCAAAACCAACATCGATAGCTTTTGGATGGACGATTTTTCCGCCGATGAGACGACCGGCCGGCGCGCTGTTTTCGCCGAGGGCAATGGAGAGAGCCCGCAGCACGTAAAGCGCGGGACCGGGCTTGGCTGCTTGCTGCTTGCGATGCGCGAGCATCGTGCCGAGTGAGACTGGACGTCCGACCGTGGCGAGGGGACGAGTCCACGAACGCCGCATCGCATCCGCAACGGCAACGCGCATCGACGATGCTTTGCTCTGCTTGTGCTCGTCGAGCCGGTAGAGAAAATCTTCAAGGTCTTCGATCGTTACTCGCCCCGCTGCGCCACTGCCCGCGATGCCCGAAAGATCCGCCGCATGGAGCCCGAGCTCGTTCATACGCGCTTTCATACGCGGGGAAAGATACGCCATTCCGCCCGCGCTCACGGGCACAGGAAGTCCGTGAACCGTTGGAATCACATGCGCGGGCTCCGTCATTGAGCCTTCCATTTTTGCTGATGAGGGAGAAGGCGCGAGGGAAATACCAAGGCGCTCGACATCGACAGCACTGACCTCCAGATATCCGAGGACGGCACCAACGGGATAGCTTTGCTGCGACTCCACACAAATCTCCGCAATGACGCCCGCGCACGGCGCGGTGACTCCCATCGTCGCCTTCTGAGTTTCGACTTCCATCACGTCCTGGTCGGCCTGGACTTCGTCGCCCACTTTGAATGGAAGATGCACGATGGTCGCCTCGGCGATGCTCTCGCCGAGCTGCGGCATGGTAATTGGAATGCGTGGCATGGTTCGAAAAAAGTTATGCTTTGAGCAGTCGCCGCACAGCAGCGACGATCGACGTTGCGGTGGGGCGGTGGGTTCCCCAAAGGTTTGGATGATAAGGAACAGGCGTGTCCTTCGCGTTCAGGCGCATCGGCGGAGCGTCGAGCAAATCAAAGCCTTCCGTGGCTACACGGGCCACGATTTCCGCCGTCACGCCGCCCCACGGAAATGCTTCGCCCACCGCGAGCAAACGGCCCGTCCGCGAGACGCTGGCGAGGATGGTGTCGGTGTCGAGCGGCTTCACGCTGC
>JAYSTZ010000899.1:0-5351 GCA_043719365.1 Verrucomicrobiaceae bacterium
GTGTGGGTGGGCGGGCTGGATCGCATCCACCGGGCGCGCGGCATCGCGCGGTGCTACGATTTTTTTCGCGACGCCCTTCGCGCCGAGTGGGAAGCAGAGCTACGAGGAGGCGCTGTTCGGCTGGATCGTGAGCGACTTCGGGCTGAACGATGCCATCGAGGCGGGGCTGGTAAAGACGCCGCGAGTCGTGGTGCGCGATGATTCGGGGCAATACTCGCAGGACTACAAGAGCCGCCTTTTCCACATCTACGCGGACGAGGAAGTGCGCGCGAACATCACGCGCGCCGCCACGCCGGAGGAGCCGCTGCCGGACCTCGTGATGAACGCTTACGCGCTGCTCGGCGCGGACTGGCTGGCGTGGAAAAAGAAATGGGAAGAGGCGGGTTCGCCGACGCCGCCGGTGATGATCACGGTGGCGAATCGCACGGAGACGGCTGCGCGGATTGCGTTCTCATTCGAGCGGCAGAAAGTGCGCGTCGAGGAACTGTGCGCGCGGGAGCGGATACTGCACATTGACTCGAAAGTGCTGAACGAAGCGGAGAGCAGCGCGGAGGTGGAACTGCCCGATGCGCCCGACGACGACGAGGAAGCCGCGCCGAAGCTGACGAAGAAGCAGCAGGCGGAATTGCTGCGGCGCACGGTGGACAGCGTGGGCCAGCCGGGGAAAGCCGGGGCGCTCATCCAGAATGTGATCTCAGTCGGGATGCTGTCCGAGGGCTGGGACGCCAAGACGGTGACGCACATCATGGGGCTGCGCGCATTTTCCAGCCAACTGCTGTGCGAGCAGGTGGTCGGGCGCGGGCTGCGGCGCACGAGCTACGAGCTGGTGAACGGGCGATTCGAGCCGGAATACGTGAACATCTTCGGCGTGCCGTTCACATTCATCCCGCACGAGGACCCCGGCGACATCAAGCCGCGCCCGCCGAAGCCGACGACGCGTGTGGAAGTGCTGCCGGAGCGCGGTGCGCTGGACATCGCGTGGCCAAATGTCCTGCGCATTGACCGCGAGTACCGCCCGCGTCTCGACGTGGATTTCGCCGCGATGAAAACGCTGACGCTCGATGCCTACAAGACCGTGCAGCTCGCGGAACTCGCGCCGATGGTCGCGGGCAAGCCGAACCTCGAACAAATCACCGAGGTGGACTTGGAGGCGCTGGCGCAGAAATTTCGGAGGCAGCGCGTCATCTTCGAGGTGGTGCGCGACCTTTACGACCAGCTCACTCCGAAGTGGAAAGGCCCGCGCGAAATGCTCGTCGGTCAGCTCGTGGGGCTAACGGATCGCTATCTCGAAAGCGGCAACGTGCAGGTGGACCCGCCGCTGTTTTACCAAGACCCGCTGAAGCGCCGCATCATCTACACGCTGAATCTCCGCAAGATCGCGCAGCATCTTTTCCGCGAAATCCAGTGCCACAACACGGAGCAAATCGTCCCCGTGCTCGACACGCGCCATCCCGTCCGCCGCGCGAGCGAGATGCTGACGTGGTTCACATCGCGCCCGTGCTTTCCCGCGAAGCGCAGCATCGTGAGCGTGGTGGTGCTCGACAGCGGATGGGAAGGGAGCGAGGCGTTCCACCTCGACCACGATGACCGCGTGGCGGCGTGGGTGAAGAACGACCACCTTGGCTTCGAGATTTTCTACACGCACGAAGGCGTCGTCCGCCGCTACCGCCCGGACTACCTCGCGCGGAGGACGGACGGCATTTTCCTGATCATCGAAACGAAAGGCCGTGTGACGCCGGATGTGCTGGCGAAAAAAGCCGCGACCGAGGAATGGATCGAAGCCGTGAACGCCACCGGGCGCTTCGGTGAGTGGCGCTACGCGCTGTGCGAGAAGCCGCAGCAGGTGCTCGATTTCCTACGACCGTGAATCTCACGGTTTCGAGACATCCTCGCAAATAATTGATTGTTCGCCCATGATTTGAACAACGAATGGCCTCGATGAGAAAACATCGTTTCTTTTGCGACAGGCTGGCACCCTCTTGGAAATCCACTCCTATCATCGCGCCGTTCGTCCCAGCGACCCTCGGGGAAATTGGGAACCGGGGGCAGGGTATAATGGCACTCAGTTAGTGCGTAAAACATACGGCGGGAGGAACAGTGGTGTTAGATTGAGTTCCAAACGGCGTGTCGTGAGCGTGGGACCAATGGCCGCCATCTCTCAGCATCATTCTGTAATCATCATTTTGAGTCCCGGCGTTTCCGTGTGAACTCCCAAAATCCCAGTCCACACTTCCTGCGGCCCGAATTCGGTTCAAAATGATTCGTCGGATTCCTTTGCTCGGCATAACTGCGACAACTTCCGTGACTATCGTTTTACAACTAAACGAGCACTATACCGCAGCGGCTATGTCTTTGTTGTAAACGTGCTCTTCGAATTCGCGCAGGCTGGGCTTGATGAGCCGGGGCTCGCCGCATTTGCCGATGATGGCTTCCTGCGTTTTCAGTCCGTGGCCGGTGATGCAAAGAACCGCTTCGCCGTCGCGCGGGATCTTGCCGCTGTCGATGAGCTTCTTTGCGCATGCGACGGTGACGCCGCCCGCGGTTTCGGCGAAGATGCCTTCGTATTCGGCAAGCCACTTGATGCCATCGACGATTTCTTCATCGGTGCAATCCTCGGCATTTCCGCCGGTCTGGCGCATCGCATGGATGGCGTAGTATCCGTCGGCGGGCGTGCCGATGGCGAGGCTCTTGGCGATTGTCTCAGGCTTCGGCACGGGCTTCACCATGTCGGTGCCGCGCTTCATCGCGTGGGAAATCGGTGCGCATCCGGTGGCTTGCGCGCCATACACGGAGAACGGTGCTTCATCGACGATGCCGCATTTTACGAACTCCCCGTAAGCTTTGTGGATTTTCGTCAGAAGCGAGCCACTCGCCATCGGAGCGACCGTGTGGCGCGGGATGCGCCAGCCGAGTTGCTCCATGATTTCGAAGCCCATCGTCTTGCTGCCCTCGGCGTAATACGGACGGAGGTTCACATTGACGAAGCCCCAGCCGTATTTGCCGGCGATTTCGGAGCAGAGGCGGTTCACTTGATCATACGGGCCGTGGATGCCGATGACTTGGGTGCCATAGACGAGGGAGCCAAGGACTTTGCCTTGCTCGAGGTCGGCGGGGATGAGGACGTAGCTTTTGAGCCCCGCTGCGGCGGCGTTTGCGGCGACGCTGTTGGCAAGGTTGCCAGTGCTGGCGCAGGCAACGGTCTTGAACCCAAGCTCGACAGCGCGGCTGAGCGCGACGCTGACGACGCGATCTTTAAAGGAAAGCGTGGGGTAGTTTACGGTGTCGTTTTTGATGTAAAGCGATTTGATGCCGAACGCCTTCGCGAGACGGTCCGCCTTTACGAGCGGCGTAAAGCCGACCTGCTTACCGACGGTCGGTTCTCCATCAATGGGAAGCAACTCCCTGTAGCGCCACATCGTCTGCGGGCGACTCTCGATCACGGAGCGGGAAATCGACGCCTTCACAGCATCGTAATCGTAAGCGGCCTCCAGCGGGCCGAAGTCGAATTCGCAAACATGGATCGCCTTCTTCTCGTAGAGCTTTCCACATTCGCGGCACTTGAGGTTGCTAAAAAACGGTTTGTTCATCGGTAAAAATAATCAGGTTGAACTCCCGTCGAGAGTGGCGAAGTGAAGGGACGATGATCCCCGACTTCGCTCCCATCTTTCCCCGCCGCTCGCGCGACAAGGCTGGATTTGGCACCTGGTCCTGCGGTGAATTGAGAGTTTCCCCTCAACCACCAAAGCGGTTGCCGTGGCATCGTCGGGCCAGTAACCCTCCGCCACTCTCGATAAGAGCGACGAAATGAATAGTGAACGCGGGCGCAGGCGTCAAATGGAAATTGCTCCCAACCGACAAAAGGGGTGTGATTAAAAGTGGAATGGAAGCGCGACGCGCGACGGTAGTAGGACAGCCTTCTAGGCTGTCGGAGTGGGATGGGCTTCCAGCCTGTCCAATTTCCCCTCGTCCCTTCGCAAAGGCCACCGCAAAGGCTCCTGCTTGTCGCTTTGGACGGGCTGGAAGCCCCATCCCACCGCGACTGGCAGGATGCCTGTCATACTACAAGCATCATTCCACATTTAATCACACCCCGATAAAAGCGGCGATTTATCGGAAATGAGATCCGGGCAAGCATCCTGCTTTACAAAGCTTGTGAACTTAGAAACACGCCAATAAAGTGAGCTCGCGAAGTAAGATAAACCCAGCCCAAAATGACCACAAACTCATTCGCTGTAAACCAGGCGAACTGCCGCGATTCCCAGCTGCAGGGAGGGCTCGCATGCCTCAAACGGAGGGTTTGCTGATGTTGTCGATCGGTCAGGCAAAGATTACTTTCTGGGGGGTTCGCGGGAGCATTCCGACTCCGGGGCAGGATACAGTGGGAGTGGGTGGAAACACGTCATGCGTAGAGGTTCGAGCCGATGGGGAACACATTATTCTTGATGCCGGAAGCGGGCTTCGACCGCTCGGACGCGCTCTGACGAAGGAGTTCGGAGCACGTCCGCTTGAGACGACCGTTCTTATCACCCATACTCATTGGGATCACATTCAAGGCTTCCCGTTTTTTGTGCCGGCATACGACCCCGCCAACAGCGTGCGAATCCTCGGCTACGAGGGCGCACGCAACGATTTGCAAGCCACTTTGGCGGGACAAATGGAGAGCCCGTATTTTCCGATCGCGCTTGCGCAGATGCCGGGAAATATCGTCATCGAAGAACTGAAATCGCTCGATTTCAAAATCGGCCCGATCATCGGGCGCACCTGCCATGTGAACCATCCGGGCGTTTGTGTCGGATACCGCCTTGATACGAGCGCGGGGAGCATTTGCTACATTCCAGACCACGAATCCGGTCCGGAAAATGAAGACGGCCCGACTTCCATCGAAGGTGCCATGGAGCAATCCGTGATCGACTTCATTCGCGATGCGGATGTCGTAATCATGGATGCGCAATACACTGCCGAGGAATACAAAAAACACGTCGGCTGGGGACACGGGTGCCTAGATGACGTCATTCGCGTGGCTCTGAAAAGCAACGTGAAGCAGCTCTTCCTCTTTCATCATGACCCCGCGCACGATGACGAATTCCTCGGCGAAATGCTGGCTCATGCGCAATCGCTCGCAGCCGGAACATCACTGCGCGTAGGACTGGCACGCGAGGGCGAATCCGTGGTTCTGGCTCCAGCAAAGAAGTAACGTTCGATTTCCCCCGCTTGCAGCGGCGCGGTTTATCTGCTGCATTGCGCCCCCTTTCGCAAAATCAACACAATGTCTGCACCTCGAAACCAAAAGAAAAACGTCGGCGTCATTGGCCTCGGCATCATCGGTACGCGGGTCGCTTCTGGCCTCCGCC
>JAYSTZ010000900.1:0-5347 GCA_043719365.1 Verrucomicrobiaceae bacterium
TCTCCGCAGACTGGTATCTCCGCCGGAAGCGGGGACTGGCGTAGCCGCGCCTATTTCGTCTTGTGCGACTCGTCGAGGTGACGCTTCAAAAGGTCGCCACCGAAGTCGCGCTCCCAATCGCGCCACACGCTGTGCGGGTGATTCGCGTTGCCCTGCGTATTGTCATACTCGACTACGAATTTTTCGGTTTGCACCCTGTAGTAGTGGGGCTCGCCGCGCTCCAAGCCGCCGGCCCACGCAAAGAAGACTTTCCCCATTCCGCCTTTTTCGATGCGCGCCCATTCCTCTGCGGCTACGTCGGGACGGCAGCGGAAGAGTTGCTCTTTCACCACTTTCACCAGCATCGCCTGTTGCTCTGCGGTCAATTTATCGGCTGCGATTCCTTCGGGCTTGATCGGGTCGGGCCGTTTCGGCTCGGCCAGCACTTCAGCGGGCGCGGTCTCATTGATGATTGCGATTTTCCGCTGCTCATCGGTGAGCGATTTGATGAGTGCACGACCGAGGTCCTCTTCATTCCCAAGCACGCGGAGCCCTTTTCTGTCGCCCTCGCGGACTTCGCCCGGGTTTGTGCCGAAAAAGGACGGCGTCATCGCGGGAGCCCCGCCATCGACGCTCGAATAGTTCAGCGAAACGTGGTGCCCCTCGAAGCGCCAGCCCCACGGTGCCTTGCCGCCGGGCGTGCCGAAGACGCTGATGAAATACTTCTCCGGGTCTCGCTTTCCCGTGGTGTCTTTCTCCATTTCCCGGAGAACGCTTTCGAGCGACATAATTGCGCGCGCCTTCTTGTAGCCGTCCTCGCTGAGGCCGGTTTGCAAAAGCTTCAGGGCAAGCGTCCGCTGCTCCTCTGTCATTTCTTTCAGAGGCAGTCCTTTCCGCTCGCGTGGGATGAAGTGCCAGTTCACGCGCTCCTCCGAACCAAATTCAAAAACCGCCTTGGCTTTCTGTTCAGGACTCAGTTTACCCAGGAGTCCAGTCGCCGCGGCGGCCATGTCGGCGGAAGCGACGTGCGGAGCCCCTACGCGGGCCGCGGCGTCCTGTGCAAATACAGCCGTGGAGATGGTTATGAGAGCGGTGAGAGCGATCGTTGTTTTCATCGGCGGGAAAGGTGTGCAGGGAACGGCGCATTCTGCAAGTACTCCGAAGCGGGTTCACGGGTATTGAAGCATGACGACGTTCTCATCCGCCACGGAAGCGAGGCGGCCCGAATGGCGAAAAAGGCATACAAAGTGCTTATTCATACAGATTATGCCGATACCCCGGCCCACATTTGATTTCAGACAGCGCCACTCCGCACTTGGATTGGCGTTGGTGGAAGTTGCCGTCGCGGCCGCGTTCCTTCTGATCGCGTCGGTGGGCGTTTTTTCGGCGCTCACGCGGATGCAGCAAAGTGCGATTACCAATCGGGCGCTCACAAATTCGGACAATTTGCTGCGCTGTATGGTCGAACAGGCATTGACCCGCGGGTGGGACGATGAAAACACCCCGCTTGATATCCTGAGCCTGACCGTGACGAGCGGTCCAACGAGCTACAATGCAAGCTCAGACGTGACTGATGGAAACTGGAAGCAGTGGGATTTCTATCGGATGAGCGACGCCGTAGCCGGATTGGATGCATCGGTCCCGATCTACGAGGACGTCAGCGATGCGAACAAGAATGTGCCGGCCAGGATCTACCGGAAGGTGCAGCGGGTCGCAGGCCGGAACCGGCAGCTTTGGGTCACTTTTCGGGTGGAGTATTTCATCCGCGGGCGATTGATTTCACAGGAGGCGTGGGCGACACGAGCCGCAGATTGAGATCGAGCACCACAAAAAAACTCATGTGTCGGAGAGCAAAATGGAGCCTCGCTGCGTTCACGTTGATGGAACAATTGACTGCGGCTGCGGCCGTGGGAATCATTTCCGCCATCGTTTATGCGATGCTGAATGCCGGAAGCATCATGTACACCCGTATCGTACAGGTGAACGCGGTGCACCGTACCGCCAGGTCGGCCGCAGAGGTCGTATCCGCGCGTCTTTACGAAGCGGTGGGACAGCCAATCTTGCTCAATGCGACCGCCGTTCCTCACGCGCCCGTGGATGCACCGGTCGGACCCAAGGCCGATGGAATCGCCACGGAAGACGAAAACTTCAAGCCGTCCGAGGGCGTGCGTTTTACGCGATACATAGGGTCTTTGATGGTGAACTCGGGAGTGAACGCCACCTCGTCGGACATGATGGTGAAGAATTTTCCACCCGGCATGAGCCCCCAGTATAATTCGACGCCGCCAGCCGGTTATCTCGGCATGGTGGAAGTTGGAGACATCCTCGAATGTTCCGTCCCTTCCTTCCGCATTCGGGTTGCAACGGTGGTACCTACCGACCTCCATAGCGGGGTTTACAAAAAACTGCAGTTAACATTCGCCGAGGATGTGGGAACCAAAACGTTGCCGTCCGTGACCGTCAGCACGCCAGACTTCGTCCCGGCGGATACGCAAATCTCCATTTACCGGCAGTCCTCGTTCATGACCGTCCAGAACCCTGACACGGATCGGTGCGAGCTGCGCTATTACCCGATTTACCGGCCCGCGTCGGACTCCATGTTCAGCAATCGCGCAAGCTACGAATTGCTGGCGACGAACCTGCGCCGGGACCTCGGAGGCTCCCGCCCGTTTTCCTACCTCGGGAATCCCGGCATGCCGTCGGACCCTGGGAATCCTGCTGCAAACTTCGATCCCGCTTACCGGTCGCTCCGTTTTTTTATGCAGGTGAAGGCGCACGAATTCGACCGTCGCACTGCACCATCGGTGAACAATATGTTCGTGGTGAACACCGCTATTTCATGGAAATCCGAACCGCACCTCCAATATGGCACTTCGATTCCCACATACGCGCCGACTCCTGCACCTGGGCCGACTCCGACCCCGGCGCCCACGCCAGTTCCCACCCCTCTTCCGACGCCCGTTCCTACTCCTACCCCTGTGCCGACTCCGGTCCCCACGCCTGCCCCTACTCCCGTGCCCACGCCGACTCCCGTTCCAACTCCCGCGCCAACGCCGGTGCCAACGCCCACGCCTGCGCCAACTCCCGTTCCGACGCCCGTCCCTACTCCTACGCCGGCACCAACTCCGGTTCCCACACCGACACCTACACCAACACCTAAACCACCAGACGATTAGCAGAAATGCGAACAAGAAATCTGCAACATGGAGGCGTCCTTATCGCCACGATCGTGGTCTTGATAGTCATCGTCTCACTCACGGGCATCGCGATATCCATCACCGCAAATCAGGGCCGGATGTCCCGTAGTTCCGTGAGGCACAGCCGTGCTTTGGCACTGGTGGACTCTCAAATGGAGAGGCTCTTCGACGACTGGCGCAACTTGATGAATACTCTGCCCTTGGGACAGAAGCCCACTGTGACTCAGATCGACAATTTGAACTTCCCCCTCCCTTCATCACCCACGGCTGTCCACCCCGGCTTTGCGGGAGTTTCCGGAGACTTTCTGGCGTCTCTCGGAGGCGTCGATGTTTACCGCATTGAAGAAGTGGACGTCTATGGGGGCGCTGTGCCGGTTGGCTCCTACAATGTCAGCACCGGAGCCCTGCCCGGTTACGAAGGCTTCTTCTCTACAAACCACACGTATCGCGCAATCGTGGGCTTTCAGTGTCGCACTGTAGGCTCGGCAAGTCCCTCGATTCTCGTGGAGCGAACTTTCACCCGTTCGGAGGCGCCGGTTTTTCAGACCGGGATTTACTTCGAGGACGACCTGGAACTGCATCCCGGCGACTCCATGTTTATGAACGGACCCATCATGTCGAATCACCGCATCTACGCGAGCGCCATGACAGGAAAGACTCTCACGTTTGGCAGCATGGTGCTCGCAAACAAAGCGCCGAACGACCCCGTCCCGGGAATCACGTACAACAATCGTGCGCCGGGCGATGCGGGATATGTGGAAGGCCTGCCGCCGGGCTCCCCGTATTCCTCGTCGAACTACCACGCACCGGATTTTCAAGTCAGCAAAACCCGACAATTGCAGTTCAAGAACCGTCTGGAGCCTGCGGGAAGGGAACTGAGAGAGCAGTTTGATCCCAATGACACGAATCCGAATAACGATGGCTTCCGCGAGCTCATCGAAAAGCCCGACACCTCCGCTCCGGACCCGTCCAGTGTCGCGAATGCACGGTTTTACACTCAGGCAACGCTCCGCATCAGCGTGACCATGTCCGGCGGGACGCAAGTAGTGAATGTCACCGGGCGGGGCGGCGCGGCGCTGCCTGCTTCGGTCGTGACAAAAGTCCGCGACGCCGTGGGAACCCGCACGCCCATTATGGACAAACGGGAGGGGACGAACGTCACCGTAACCCCGATCGACGTAGATAAACTCATCAAAGCAGAGCAGGCAATGCGCTCGCTCACAGGGAGCGCTGAATCGCTCACGAGCATCGTGTATCTCTCGGACGACGCAGCCGCTCCTGGCGAAAAGTGGGGATTTCGGATGGAAAAGGCATCCAAGCTCCCGAGCTATCAAGAGTCGGAAAACTCCCCGCCGCAGGAGCGAGGTTTCTCGGTGGCGACGGAAGGCGGGATTTATTTGAATGGCGACTTCAACACCGACACCAGCGCCGCAATGGTGCCCGCCGCCATTATGGCCGACGCAGTCATGTTCCTCTCAAACAATTGGGATGATTCACGCGCGGCGAATCCCATCCTTGGCGTGAGCGATGGTTCGGGAGGCACCGTCCCAAACTCCGGACGAAACGCCACGGAAACGACCTACCGGGCTGCAATCATGGCCGGCACAATCCCAAGCGGGTACGACCCTACTCCAAACGCCCCCAACAGCGGAGACGAATACGGACCGGGCGGCGGCGCGCACAATTTCCCGCGGATGCTTGAGAGATGGACGGGCGTGAACATGAACTTCAAGGGCTCGATGGTGCAGTTGTTCACCTCGAAGATGTTTAAAGGACAGTGGCAGACGGGTGACGTTTACTATCCGCCCGTTCGCAACTGGTCGGCAAACGAGGACTTCGTAAAGCATCCGTCGCCGGGGATGTTTTCATTCTCCGTGTATTCGCGTGGACCGTGGCGTCGCCTGTAATACCATATTCCCGGAACAAAGGGACGATGTGAGCATGCAAAAAGACTGACGCGGGGTAGCGCACGCTTCCAGCGTGCCGTGTCCGGCTTCCAGCCGGGCACATGCAGCGGGGGGCATGTGGAAGAGGGAAGTTCTCTCGGGCGTGTCCGCCCTATGGTCCCGGCTGGAAGCCGGAACCTGCACGCTGGAAGCGTGCGCTACCCCGCGCAAAACCCTCGTGCTTCTTGGCCTCTAACTGGAGAAATCGTACCAGTAGTCAGTGAG
>JAYSTZ010000010.1:0-12784 GCA_043719365.1 Verrucomicrobiaceae bacterium
GATCGATGGGCCGGTTGGTATGTCACAGGGAGTTCGGGTCCGCATCGGGGAAACCTCGTCGGGGAAAAGGACCTCGCGCATTTCAAGGAAGACCCGCTCGCGAAGGTCAACCTCACGGACCTCGGGAAATATTTTGATCAAACGAAGCACCTCGCGAAGGGCAGCGATATCGTCGCGCTCATGGTGCTGGAGCATCAGGCGCACATGCACAATTACGTCGCGCGGCTGAACATCGAGGCCAAACAGATGCTCGCAGCCTACGGGCATGTTCGCTACATGCGGTCGCAGGTCGATGCGTTCGTTCGCTTTTTGCTCTTCGCCGAGGAGGCTCCGCTGCCAGTGCCGATTGCGGGGAATCCTGAGTTTGTGCGCGATTTTACTGCGAGCGTAATTAAGGACAGCAAGGGGCGCGGCCTGCGAGACTTCGATTTGAAGAAGCGGATGTTCAAGCACCCTTGCAGCTTCATTATTTATACACCGTCGTTCGACGCGATGGCCGGGCCGATCAAAGAGGTGATTCTCCAGAAACTGTATGACGTCCTGATTGGGAAAAACAACGATGCGCAGTTCGCTAAAGTATCGACCGAGGATCGCACGGCGATTCTGGAAATCCTGCGCGAGACGAAGAAGAATCTACCGGATTATTGGAGGAATTGAACGCATCGGGAGGAGGATGGTCATAAAGCCGATGCTTCCGACCTTGCCGAAATTCAATCACCCTGCCAACGTCCGCCCTGTGAAATATTTTTTGCTGCTCGCAGTTTCTTTCCTCGCCGGATGTCAGACCTACACGAAGATTTCCGTGAGTGACCTCTCGGGTGCTCCAATTTCCGACTGGGTCGCCGAAGGCAAGGTGAAGAAAGTGCCCGAGGGCTTCATCGTGAAAGCCGTCGAACGCAACACGCCGCCGCCCTTCCCGACGCACAACCGCTACCCGAATGGACGCGTGGCAACCGTAGTCGGTCCGAACATCATTCTCCAGGAGATCGAAAAGCCGGATTGGCTCGTGGAACTCGACGGCAAGTAGCCTGAACCTTGCAGCCCGTCGTAGCTGATGCACAGAAGAATAGGTTGGTCTTCGGTTTGGAATAGGGCGATTTCCTGATTGCACTTCCGATGTTTTTCGCGCACCCCGTTATTTGCCATGGAAGAAAATCCTTACCAACCGCCGCAGGCTGATCTCACCACATCCACCAATACAGCCGGAGTTCTGGCATCGCCATGGATACGGCTCGCTGCCGCAATCATTGACGGAATTGTGCTGCTTCCGATCAATTTTATCATCCAGAAAATCTTCGTCAAAATGCCTGGCCCGACCGAAATTTATCAGGCGGCGGCCGCTGGCAAAGACATAAGCGCGCTGATGCCGAGCACCACGATGTTGTTGGTATCACAGATTCTGGGTCTGGCAGTTTTGATTGGCGTGAACTACAATTTCCTCAAGAAAGGTCAGACGATTGGGAAGCTTGTCTTGAAACTCCAAATTCAGAAGCGCACGGATGGCTCACTCCTGCCCGTGAACGATCTCATCTTAAAGCGCATTTTGCCGCTTTACGGACTCCAACTCATCGGGACACTCACCACTCCGATGCTCAGCGGACTGGCGGTGCTCGTTGACTGTTTGTGCATCTTCCGCAAGGACCGGAACACGATTCACGACGACATCGCTGGCTCGAAAGTCGTCGTTCTTCCGCAGCCATAGCCGCGGACTAATGAAATACGCATAGCCGGAGGAGTGCGGAGCGTGGCGAGAGCCTTTGGAGTGCGGGGGCTTGACCCCGCTTTAACTTCCAGGACGGCGGATTGTAGGGCTTCGGAAAAATGTCACAGGCAAGGCAGCCCAAGGCGTCCTGCCTCTGACAACGCTGTGAAGCTCGACGCCGCATCCCGTGAAATGAAGAGCGGGGTCAAGCCCCCGCACTCCAAAGCCTCGCGGCACCTTTTCACCAACACTCGACTCGCACGCTCAATTTTCTATGCGCGGGTGTTTATGTCGCGCAGTTTATAAATCGAAAGCGGCTCCCGGCACCGGAACGATAATCTCAGTTCCCGGCACTTCTGTTTTGATAGTGCCTGCGAGCCATCCGATGGCGCTGGGGTCTCCGTGGACGAGGATGAGCTTCTTGGGCTTCACTCGCTTGATATAGGCCACGATTGTCTCGCGGGTTGCGTGGGCGCTGAAAGTGAATGCATCCACTTCGCACTGGATCGGCTCTGCGGCGTGCTGCGGAGCGAGTGAAAGGATGTCGCCTTTTTTCGCTGCTCGAAGCTTTCCGGCCGGTGAATCGGGGTCTGCGTAGCCGATGAAGAAGATGGCGTTTTCCGGCTGGCTGAAGAATTTCCGCGCGACCGTGTTGGAGAGCGTTTTTTCCATCATCATTCCGCTGCTGAGCGCGAAAATGCGGCGCGGGCGGACTTGGATTTCATGGGCGTTTGCGCCTCCGATGACGAAAGGTGCAAGGTCGTCCATGAGGTCGAGGTCGGGAACCTGCCGCGGTGTTTTGCGTGCGAGCCGGTCGTAGGCTTCGGTGAGTTTTGCGCCGAGGCCGCCGATGTAGATGGGGCAGTTTGGGAGCTTTCCTGCGCGTCGGAGTAAGTGGACCATCGCTAGGAACTCCTGCGTTTTCCCGAGTGCAAAAAGCGGGACGAGCACACAGCCGCCCCGATCGAACACGCGGCAAATTGCGGCGGCCAGCCGGTCCTGCTCGCTGGCGCGGGTGAATCCGGCGGGTGTGGGGCTGTCGCCGCGCGTGCCCTCCATGATCATGACGTCGCATGGCTCATCGGCAAAGTCGGGGAAGGTCGCGCCGCGGCAGATGTTCTGGTCATCAAACTGCACGTCGCCGCTGTAAAAAACGGTCTTTCCTTCGGCGCGAATGACGGTGCCGACGGAGCCGAGGATGTGTCCGGCATCGAAGAACTCCAGCGAGAAAGGGGCTTGCTCCGCAGGGCTGACACGTTCGCCTGCGAGGTCGAATCGGGTGTTCAGCGGAATCGAACGCCAGCGACGCATGCCGCCGTCGATTTCGCGATGCGTAAAGAGCGGGTAGCCGGGAGTGTCGCGTTCGTTTTTCTCGGCGAGCATGACGTTCACCGAGTTATGCAGCATCGTCTCGCCGATGATGCGGGTGGCTTCCGTCATCAGCACCGGTGCGTCCGGGTGGCGGCGCATGGTGACGGGGAGCGAGCCGATGTGGTCCTGATGCGCGTGCGACATGAGGATGGCGTCGAGGGTGCCGTCCTTGATGAATTCGAGGCGCGGGAGACCTTCAAGGCCCTCACGTTTTGGGTGGTAGCCGCTGTCGAGGAGGAGGCGTTTTCCGGCGGCTTCAAGGAGGTAACAGTTCGCACCGATTTCGATGGCTCCGGTGAGGTTGGTAAGTTTCATGAGATTTTTAAAAAAGGATGACGCGCAGTTTTTTCGGCAGCGCGAAGCGGAGGAGTAGCAGGAGATCAACAAGGCCGAACACAAGAATGCCCGGCAGCAGGGTGAGTTTGTTATTCACGCACCAAATGGCAGCGCCAAAATACGCGCCGAGAAACGCGATGCAAAAGAAGAGCGCGGCCCACCATTTCCACTTCTGGAACCACATTCCCGCAATCGCGAGGAAGGCGATGACGGACCAGTCGAACCAGTTGTCGATGCGGTTCACCCACGCCTTTGCGTTCACAGTCGCGAGCGCAGCGGCAAACATCTCTCCGGAGGGAATCCGTTTGCCGCCCTGAAGCGGAAGGCTTGGCGTGGCGGCGTCGGTGCGGGCAAGGAGAAGAGCTTTGCCTTTGAAGAACGCTGGCGAGAGTTGCGGCTCTGCTCCTGCGTCAAGCTGCTGGCGGGTGAGGACAAAATCGTCGAACGCAGCGCGATTGAATGGCGCGCGAAGGTTCACTGCCATTTGCCCGGCGTTGTCTATCGGGATACGGATGGCCTCTCCAATGGCGATATGGGAGCCGAGGACGACTTCCACTTCATCGGGCGTGATCTTTTCCCAGAGCATGAGCGTTTGCAGCACGAGCGTAGGGACGACTTGGCCCCGGTAACGAAGAACGAGCGGGCAGCGAGCGGCGGGCGGGTCCGATTCCGGGAGGTTAACCCATCCCGGCGGGGATTGGAGCCGGAAGTCCTCGCGAGCCCATGCATCAACGGTCGTAAATTCCTGAATGACGCTGAGGTCACCCTTGGTCCTGCGGATCGATGGCGTGGGCTGCACCTCGGGCATCGTTTGCGCATCCTGCGACCAGCCCAGCCTGCCGCCGAGCACGAGCTTTGGCGTTCGGTGGATGTGGTCGAGCAGCATCTTTTCAAACATCGGCTGCCGTTCGCGTCCGGAGAAAACGCCGCGTTCAAAATCGAGTGGCGATTCCACGATGAGAACGGCCGGCTCAAACGGAGCGCCCGCGTGAAAGAAGAGCGAGAAATCGTCCGGTCCCCACGGCCAGGGATGCTTTTGCAAAGTGTCGTCGTTGATTTCCACGAGCGTCACAGGGCCCGGCGTAGCGGTGGGCGTGACACGCTGCTGGAGCCATTCGTGCCACATGCGCTCCCAACGCGCAAACGGCCCGACGGCAGCCTCACGAATAAGAGTGAGACCCGCGAGGATGATTAAGATGGAATAGACCGGCGCCAGTCGGCGAAACATGCGGGCAGAGCGTTACGTAAGCGGAAGGCGGAAGACAATGCGGATTTACCCTTTGCGGCGATCCGCAGGTGGTTTCCCGTTTTTCTTTTCGATGACAGCGTAGGCGTTGTGGTTGTGGATACTCTCGAAATTCTCCGCCTCGACTCGATACCAGGTGATGTTCGGCTCTGCATTCGTCGCCGCCGCGATGGCACGGACGAGGTCCTCGACAAAAACGGGATTGTCGTAAGCGCGCTCGGTCACGGCTTTTTCGTCGGGCCGTTTGAGCAGGCTGTAGAGTTCGCTGCTTGCGCTGCGCTCCACGAGGGCGATGAGTTCCTCGACCCAAACGGGCTTTTTAAAACGGACGCTGTAAGTGACCTGGCCGCGCTGATTGTGCGCGCCGCGGGCGGAGATCGCTTTGCTGCACGGGCACAGCGTCGTCACGGGGACAATCACGGTAACGATGAAATCGACGCGCTTGTTTGTCACCTTGGCTTCAAACCTCACATTATAATCCATCATGCCCGGCGCTCCGGTGACGGGCGCGTGTTTCTCGATAAAATACGGGAACTCGAAAGTGACGTGGGCGCTTTTGGATTCTAGCCGCTTGGTGAGCGCGGTGAGGATTTTCGGCACGTTGTCAACGTGGAGTTCCGGGCCGAATTCGTTGAGCACTTCCACGAAGCGGCTCATGTGCGTCCCTTTAAATCGCGACGGCAGATCGACCGTGAGTGTCGCGCTGGCGACGGTGTGTTGGAGCCGTCGCGCCTTGTCGCGCACTTGCATCGGGTAGCGGAGCCCGCGCACGCCGACGCGGTCAATCGCGATGCCGCGCCCGTCTTTTTGATTCTGCGTGTCCTGCAAATGCTGAAGTGGCTCCATAATAGATGTTCTTTCAAGAATCGGGCGTTGGTTCAACCAATGAATCCACGCTGCTTGCTCCGGCCACGGGTAGCCGATACACGCGGATGCACTTATGACGATTCTCGATCACGAATTCACTGATTTGCAGACGCACACCGGTCCGATGCGGACGCATATTTTCCGACCGACGGCGGAGGGGAAGTATCCGGGAATCGTGCTTTTCTCCGAGATATTCCAGGTCACAGGCCCGATTCGCCGGACTGCCGCGCTACTGGCGTCGAATGGATTTGTGGTCGCCGTGCCGGAGATTTTTCACATGCACGAGCCGCTTGGATCGGTGCTCAGTTACGACAGCGCGGGCGCGGATCGCGGGAACTGGTGCAAAATCAATATCGACCTCGCGAGTTATGACGCGGACATGGCGGCGGCGCGCGAGTTTTTGAAAGGTCATCCGAGTTGCACCGGAAAGCTTGGCGCGCTGGGCATCTGCATGGGCGGCCACTTTAGCTTTCGGAGCGCGATGAGTCCGGACACGTTGGCCGCCGTTTGCATTTATGCGACCGACATCCACAAGCTGGAGAATCACGTGCGCGGTCTCGGGACGGGAATGGCCGACGACTCGCTGGAGCGTGCGCGGCGCGGTGACATGAAAGGCGAATTGCTCATGGTCTGGGGGCGGCAGGACCCGCATGTGCCGTTCGAGGCGCGGGTGCAAATCCGCGAGGCTCTGGAGCAGGGCGCAGCCATTTATACGTCGCTGGAATACAACGGTGCCCATGCGTTCATGCGTGACGAAGGGCCGCGGTATAATGCGGTGCTCGCGAACTTTGTGTACGCGCATTCGCTGGAGTTGTTTAAACGGAAACTCGCCGAGGGTGACTTCAGGGCTTCGAGTGTGGGGTTGGAGACGCGGCGCTAAACAGCCTGTTTAAAGTCGCTCGTATTCGCCGCTGCTGACTTTTTTGAAGACGCTCATCCCGGCGTTGCGCGCCTCGGCTGGTCCGATTGGGCGCGTGACTTTCGGCGTGTTCACGTTGGTGATGACTTTACGCACGGCTTTTTTGCAGAGCGGACAATTGGTCAACGGATCGCGGGCGATCGGGCGGTTGATTTCAAAAGTTCCGCCGCAGGCTTTGCAGTCGCCTTCGCAGAGTTCGTAAACGTATGTCGGCATGATTCAAAAATGGCTGGTCGCCTTTGGTAAAATACCCTCAATCGGCAACCCGGCAACGAGCAAGGTGGGAGTCACTTAGGCGACTCGGCCGCCATGAGTTACCAGCGCGCCGGGGCTCTGGCCGGCGTTGGCGCTTCGGACCGGTGAATACAGGCGAGGAAAAGACCGGTGAAGAGAACGTTCGAGACGAGCTCGTTGCGCAGGAAAATCCAAGTCGGTGCGAAGCCCGGAAGCCCGGTGGTCAGCGCCTGAACCCAGCCGGAAAGCGTCTTCGCGTATTCAGGAATCGTGAGCCACGAAGCGGTGTTCGTGACGACATAAAAGAAAAGCGCGGTGCCAATGGCGGCGGGCAGCATCGTCTTCGCGTCGGTGCGTTTCCGGAGTTGCCAGCCGAGGGCGGCAATGGCGGCGAACGCTATCACGTTTACGACCATTGCACTGGAGAATGCCGGGTAGCCGTAGTGGAGATTCAATGCGACATCCGTGAGCAGCAGCGCGGCAAATGGAATGGCAATCGCCGAACGCCGCGGCAGGCAGGCCGCGCCGCAGAGCACGATGGCTGCAATGGGCGAAAAGCCGGGCAGCCAGCTTTGCTGCTCGGTGGTCACTCCGAGAAAGATGGGGAGGAGACGGTAAAGTGCTGCTGCGATAAGAAGGGCAATGCCTGCGATCATAATCGCTTCTTTAGTCTGGCATCGCCCGGACAAGCAACGCCGAAAAATGCGGACCGCGCATAATTCCATCGCGGCTGTGGACGCCGCCCGTCCGGCGAGATATAAAAGCGGTCTGTGATGAAACCTTTTCAGCTCCCGCTTTTCTGCATCGCGCTGGCCTCCGTGGCTTGCGCGGGGCATCCCGTGCTGGACTCGGCCCGGCGGGCGCTCGACGAGCAAATCCCTGAGCTCGCCCTCGCTCGTTTGACGCTGGCTTTGAAGGAGGCGGACTTTCCGGCATCCGACCGGGAAGAGGCATCGTTCCTGACTGCGGAGGCGCAGCTTCGCTCTGGAAAGGGGGCCGAGGCGCTGGTGGTTCTGGAGAAACTCACCGGAAAAAAGGCGACGCTTTTGCGGGCTCATGCCATGGCTTCGGAAGGGCGATGGAGCGAAGCGCTGCCGCTTTACGACGACATTGCCGGGGCTCACGGAGTGCCGATTTCTGCGACGATTGGTAAGGCAGAATCGCTGCAAATGCTCGGGCGCACAGCGGAAGCCGTCGCGGTTTTGGAGAAATTGATCGCGGACGGGAAGGCTCCGGTTTCCGCGCGGCTGCGTCATGCCGGATGGCTCACGGAGCTTGGGCGCAAGAGCGAGGCGAAGGAGTTGCTGAGGAATATCGAGGTGATGAAGCCATCCGATGCGCGGTGGCGTGACTACGTCGCCGCCCGTTTGCTTCTGGCTGATGAGCAATGGCAGCCCGCGCTTGATGCGCTGGATAAAATCACCCCGGAGACGGAAGGAGTATCCTCACGCCTTCTCGCTGCGGTCATGCTCGCTTCGACGGAGGCAAAACTGCACCTGAAAAACATCGGTTCCGAAGGCGCAGCGCGGTCGCTGGAGAAGTTCCTGTGGGATCAGCCCAACAATCCCGCCATTGAGATGATCTTCCGCCGGCTTGACCAGATCAATGCCGCAGAGCGCAGCCCCCGGGAGGCCGAGCTTCACAAAATGGCCGACCGAGATGAACAGATTGCCAACCCGCGCAGGGCGGCGCTTGCGCAGTTCTACGTGAGCCGGATGCAGTGGCGGGAAAAAAGCCGCAAGCATCTTGCGGAGAAATCGCTGAGGCTTTTTCTGGCGTGGTTTCCCAATCACCGGCTCACAACCTACGTCCACGAAATGCTGGCCGAAGTGGCTCAGAGCGCAGGCAGGTTTGACGATGCGCTAAAGTCGCTTGAGGCGGCCCAGCGCACCGCCCAGGATTCGGATCGGCCGGCTCTTCCTGATGTTGCCGCGGTGTGTCCGGAGCGTGTCGCCCAGGAGAAAGAACGCTCGGCACTTCTCGAGATGCGCATGGCGCTCGTAGGATTTCAAAAAGGTGATGCGGCGCTTGCCGTGACTTACTTCCGGCTGGCGGCGGAACACTCTGTGCGCTTGCAGAAAAGCGCCGCGTTCAATGCCGCATTGGCGGAGCTGGAACTCAAAAATCTTGACGGCTTTGTAAAGCGGCTCGCCGAGTTTGTGGCAAGCCACGGGAGCGATCCACTGACCGGCGAACTTGTTCTGGAATCGGGGATCACCGAAGCGAAACTGAAACCCTCGTCCGCGCCCGCGACGCTACGCGCTTTCCTCAGCGACTATCCGGGTCACCCGCGTCGGGGCGAGGCGTTCCTCGTCCTCGCCGAGCTCCAGCTCGCCGGTGGAAATCCGGTGGAAGCCGAGGTCGAGTTGGGCGGCGCAAAAGCCACCGAGAGTGCCGACGCATCAGGCGGGCAAACGGAGCGCAATCGCTACGCCGCAATCTTCATCGCCGATGCGGCCAAACCACGCGATTCCGCGAAAGTCGTCGCGCTGGGGCGCGCGTTTATTGAAGAGCATCCAAAGTCTTCGCTTCTGCCCGATGTCCGCATGAAATTGGGGCAGGTCTATTTTCAGGACAGTGACTTCGCGAACGCTCAGACTCAGTTTGAAACACTCGCCCAAGAGCATCCGGAGAGCGGATATGCGGAGACCGCGCTTTTTCTGGCCGGGCAATGCGCGACGAAGCTCATGACTCCGAGCAGCGCCGAACGGGCGACTGCACTTTTCGCGCAGGTGGTCGAGCGCAAGGGCCTGCTGAAATATCACGCATATTTCCAACAGGGCATCATCCAGCACGAACTCGACAAAGACGCGTCCGCCATTTTCCAGACCATTCTCGATGCCCAGCCGCCTGCTCCGTCGGAACTTCGTTACGCGAGCCTGTGCGCGAAGGGCGACAACATTGTCCGAATCGCAAAAGGCGCGCCCGAAAAACTTGGAATCGCAATCAAGGCATACACCGAGCTCGCAGCAATGCCCGACATCGATCCCGAGTGGCACAACAAGGCGGTGTATAAACAGGGCAACGTCCTTCTGAAGCTCGGCCGTGAGCAGGAGGCGCTCTTCGTTTACTCGGACCTGCTCGACAAAGCGATGTCGGGACCGAAGGAAACTTTCTGGCTCTACAAAGCGGGCTTCGAAGCCGCTGCAATCCTCGAGGGATTCGGCAACTGGCCCGGCGCGTTGGCCACCTATGAAAAGCTCGGCAAAATCCCCGGCCCGCGTGCTGCGGAGGCTCGCGCTAAAGTGAAGGAACTCCGGCTGAAGAAGTTCATCTGGAACTGAGCCATGCCCGAACTCGTTCTCGCGACCCTCAACGCCAAATACATTCACGCCTCATTCGGCCTGCGCTATCTCATGGCGAATCTCGGCCTGCTCCGCGAGCGCGCGGAAATCGCGGAGTTCGACATCAATCAGCGCCCGATGGAAATCGCCGAGCGGATCCTCGCACTCCATCCACGCCTCGTAGGATTCGGCGTGTACATTTGGAACATTATCGAGACCACCGAAGTCGTCTCGCTGCTCAAGCGGGTCGCGCCCGAAATCTGCATCGTCCTTGGCGGTCCCGAAGTTTCGTATGAAACCGAAGGTCAGGAAATTGTCCGCCTCGCCAATCACGTCATCACGGGCGAAGCCGACCTTACTTTTCCCGCTGTCGTCGCCGATCTTCTCGAAGGAAAAACACACCCGAAAATCATCCCCGCGCATCTCCCGAAGCTCGACGAAATTGCCTTCCCTTACGATCTCTATACCGACCACGACCTCGCTCACCGTGTCATCTATGTAGAGGCCTCGCGGGGCTGTCCGTTCACCTGCGAATTCTGCCTGTCTTCGCTCGACATTCCGGTCCGGGCCTTTGCGTTGGAGCCCTTTCTCGCTCAAATGAAACGCCTGCTCGAACGGGGTGCACGGCAATTCAAATTCGTTGACCGCACCTTCAATTTGCACCTCCCGACCAGCTCTGCGATCCTTCAGTTTTTCCTGGACCACTGGATCGACGGACTCTTCGTCCATTTTGAAATGATCCCCGATCGACTCCCCGAACAACTCCGTGCGCTCATCGCCAAATTCCCGCCCGGTGCGCTCCAGTTCGAAGTCGGCATCCAAACGTTCGATGACCTCGCGTCGAAGAATATTTCCCGTCGCCAAAACTACCAACGCCTCGCCGACAATTTTCACTACCTTCGGGAGAATACCGGCGTCCACATCCACGCCGATCTCATCGTGGGACTCCCCGGCGAAGGCATCGAAAGCTTCGGGCGGGGTTTCGATCAGCTCATCGCGATGCGTCCGCAGGAAATCCAGATCGGAATCCTAAAGCGACTCCGCGGCACGCCGATTGTTCGTCACGACACCGAATACTGTATGGCATACTCATCGCGCCCGCCGTATGAGATACTCCAGACCCGCGATATAACTTTTGCCGACATGCAGCGGATGCGACGCTTTGCGCGATACTGGGATCTTCTCGGCAACAGCGGCAATTTCATCGACACGCTGCCGCTCGCGTGGAGCGACAGCACTTCGCCCTTCTCACGAATGCTAGCGCTCAGCGACTGGCTCTGGTCCCACCTGCGCCGGACCCACGAGATAGCCCTGCAAAACCTGGCGGAATCGCTGCACACATTTCTCACGGAGCAAGCGGGCGTATCCGCCGAAACTGCCGCCGCAGCCATCATTCGCGACTGGCAGCGCATCGGACGCAAGGGAGTCCCGGCATTTTTGGAAACGCCGGAAAATATTCAAACGACCAAGCGCCTCCAGCCCAAGCGCCAGGCGCGGCACATGGCGACGCAGTAGAGGCGGCGCTTGCTCCGATCGCCGTAAAATGAATTGCGCCAAAGGGCGTTGGCGGGCGTATAGGCGGCATGTCTATTGCCACAAAAACGGGAGATGATGGAACGACGGGGCTCATGTTTAATCGCCGCGTCGCAAAGACGGATGCGCGTGTGGCGGCTTACGGTGCTTGCGACGAACTCAATGTAGCGCTGGGACTTGCTCGGGCTTGGAATGAGGACGTGGCACTGACGGGGCAGATTTTTGCCATTCAAAAAGAGCTGGTGATTTTGATGGGCGAGCTGGCGTGTGCTGCGGAGGATCGGGAGCGTTACCGCGAGAAGGATTTCCTTTTTGTGACGCCGGAAATGGTGGAGCGCTTGACGGGAATCATCGACGATCTGGAGAAGAACAAGAAAATCTCTTTCACGCATTGGGCCACGCCCGGTGCGACCAAAGGCAGCGCCATGCTGGATGGAGCGCGCACGGCCTGCCGCAGGGCCGAGCGTGGGGTGTGGGAGATGAAGGAGCGCGGCTTCGCAGTGACGGATGCCGTGCCGCAGTATTTGAACCGGCTCTCGGATCTGTGTTGGCTGTGGGCTCGGTGGGTGGAGACGGTCGCGGGCGTGGCGTAGATTCTACGAAGCGCCCTTCGCCAGCAGCGCAGGAATGATGGGCGATTTGCCGTCGGGAGTGGTGTAAAATGGGCGGCCTTCGATCTCGTAGTGCGTTTCGGGGCTGATGCCGAGGGCGTGGTACATCGTCTGGTGGATGTTGCCGATGCTGACGGGATTTTCTATGGTTGTGCAGGGGCGCTCGTCGGCTGTTTTTCCATACACCTGACCGCGCTTGATTCCGCCGCCAAAGATGAGGGCGGAGCCTGCGCCGGTGAAGTGGCGGTGCATTCCGTAGTGCTTCATCTCCGACATTTTCTCGGGCAGCTTTTTTGTGTCTGCGCCTTCGGGGGCGGGTTTTGCGGCGGCACCTTCGAGCATGGCGTCGCGGCTGAACTCGCTGGCGAGGATGATGAGTGTGCGGTCGAGCAAGCCACGGGCTTCAAGGTCGCGAACGAGTTGGGCCACGGGGCGGTCGATTTGGCGCTTCATGTCGGCGGTGCGCTGGTGTCCGGTGTTGTGGGTGTCCCAGTATTCAAACGGGATGTATTCGCTGGTGACTTCGATGAAGCGTGCGCCGGCTTCCGTGAGTCGGCGTGCGAGCAGACAGCCGAGTCCGAAACGGCCAGTGTTGTAGGCGTCGTAGGCTTCCTTGGGTTCGAGCGCGAGGTCGAACGCCTTGGCCTCCGGCGAGCGGAGAAGTCCGTATGCCTGCTCCAT
>JAYSTZ010000091.1:0-11572 GCA_043719365.1 Verrucomicrobiaceae bacterium
AACCGACATCCGTCGAGCCCGCAGCGGGTAGCCGGCGAGGCGAAGCGAGAAGCACATTCCTCGTGGCGAGATCGCGATGAACGATATTGCGGGCGCGCAGCTCGCCAAATCCGGTGTTGATATCGGTCGCGAATGTTCCCGCAGGCGGGAAAAAGTCGCTCGATGCAAAACTGTCGGCCTCCACGCGGCTCAGCTCGCAGTGGATCGGGGGAGACACTTGAGGGGACCATGTGTTTCCGTTGTCGATGGAGAGTTCCGTGAAGATATCAAAGAAGCTGTTGATCTGCGTGCGCGCCGTGGTGAGCCGGTTTCCCGAAGTGCGTCCGGTCGAGGCGAGCGTGGGGCTTTCCCGCAGCCGTATTCCGCCGCCGAGATCGATCGAGAGACTCAGCATCTCCGTGTCGAATCCCGCCGAGCCATCGCTTGACGGAGCTAATCGCAAGGAACCCGCGCACGCGACCGTCCATCCTGTGAAGGTCGCGCCGCCATCCAGCGAAATTTCACCCGAGCAGCGGCCCTGCGAAGTCACCTCCATGGGCGTTATCCCGGTGGGCTCAAAAGGCTTGCTCGAGGAAAACTGCACCGCGAGCTTTCTCACCACCGGGCCGCCTCCCGCAGCACCGCCCGAAAACTGCGCGACATCCTCCGCGAAGAAGGCCCCCGAGCGCGGCGGGTAGAACGAAGTCGGGAATTCCTTCGACTTTGCGTCCTTTTGAAAGCCCACGATGTTGACTGAATAAACAGGCCCCTGAGCCTGCGTGTTGCCTGCGACGCCGAAGAGCGCCGCGGCTGATGCCGCGAAGAAAAGCGAGCGGCCCCGCTGGATGAGTTTACGGATCGAGTTCATAAGGAGTGATGTTTGGTGGTTGGACATGCGGCGGGACCCGCAGCACCCGGATACTCCGCCTACGGTGCATCAAGTGTCCAGAAATAATCCTGAAGAATCACGGTGCGTTGACCGACCTCAAAAAGATGAGCGTCTTTGCGAGTAGCAGAGCCTCGGTCTCGCGAGCGAATGCGGGTCCAGACACCAGCCCACCGCCCCGCCCGTGTTATCATTCTCCACGCGCACCAGCCGCGCTTCCCATCCTGCGGGAAGCGTCGCCGTCTCCGGCCCCACACCGTCGGCGTGGTAGCCGTATGTGGTATCAAACTGCGAATACCGTCCCAGACTGCCTTTGATGTCGGGCGAAAGCCCGGGCCTCTTGAGCGGATAAATGTCGAGCTCCATCGACTGGCGCAGCACCCGCGGTGCATCCGGGTGCCTCCCGAGGACGCTCTGGCTGCCAACGATGACAAATTCCGTCTCGCCGGTGGTTCACTTACACGCCCGCAGAATGTGTTCGAGTTCTGCGCGATTCATACTTTGCAAGAATCCGCAGCCGTTCCTCCTGCGGCATTAAAATCGAGAACGGACTGCTCTGGCGATGCCTTCGCCCTTCGTCGCTAAAATCCTCCAGCGACTCCAGCACACGCGGCAATCCCTGCCAGATGACCTGCATCCGTTCACGAAGGCAATCTTTGTTTTGTTCGGAATAGTCCGGCTTCGTCAAAAACCGCTGAATCCATGCGGTCACGAGTCCGAGTTTCCCCGGCTCTTCGCGGAGAGTGCGCGCGACCACCCGGTCCATCTCGAGCGCACGTTCATCGATAACCTCATGCCAGTTCATGTCGCCGGAGGAAAACACAGCGGACTGATTCGGCGAGCGGGTTTTTCGCGGGCTCGAATCTCACCTTTGCGCCGGCGCGAAAAGAGAACCGCTTACCTCCGCTCATCTCCGCTCATCATTCGGCGCATCCTTTCCGCGAAAACATTAGCGCCGATGAGCGGAGATTACCGGTCCACCCTCGCCGCCACCGCCCTTGCAATGCGCCGCACCGTCGCCGGAGCGCGGCGGCGGGTGAGTGCGCATTCCCAGACGCGCAGGACGCACCAGCCATCGGCGCGAAGAATGTAGCTCGCGAGTCCCTTCGCGGCATTTCATCACTCGCGAAGCGACCAATCGATTGAACCCGAACGCCGCGATTGCATGTCGTGGCTCACGCAGCCCTCTGCGTGAAACGTCTCACGCGAAGCGCACTTTTCCGGGTGGCACGCGAATCGGATCTGCGCTTCGCGTAAAGGGGTATTACGCAGAGGGCTGCGTGAGCCACGACTCCGAAACTCACACTTCAATCGCGGCATTCGGGTTGAAGTGTCGCTTCGCGAATGGCGTAGAGCCGCGAAGGGACTCGCGGGCTACTTTGCGCTTCGCGCAATCAACCGCGAGGGCTGGCGTGGCACGGGAAACCCCTACCCGTGCCACGCCTTTTACCAGTACCTATACCAACACACTTTTCACCGTCCCCAACACCACCCCCGGCGTCGAATTTGCCAGCCGCGTGCGCACCTCAAGAATCGTCCCCGGAGGAAAAGGCCCGATCGTCTGCGAGGGCAGCGTCACCGGCGTCGAATGCCCAAACTCCGCCTCGCCCGGCAGGCGGTAGAGCAGCTCTTTCGTCGTCCCATGCAGCCCCGTCCCGTCCTGAAAAAGCACCGTCACCGAGTGGTCCACCTGCGGCGTCAGCGAATTAATCTCCAGCGGCGTCGGCGCCTGCGTGCCTTGCTCCGTCGGGATCTGCGACAGCGCCGCATCGCCCCCCGGCGTCCCCGCCGGGAACTGCTTCATCCACGCCCCATACCAGCGTTTATTGCCACGGTCCGTCTTGCTCTCCAGCGCCCGCAGCGCCGTTTTCGACTTGTTCACCTCGCGCTCCGCCGTCTGCACATCCGAGCGCACCGCCGCGTAACTCGAGCACAGACTCATAAATGCGCTCACATCCAGCGTCGGATTCCCCGTCACCGCGAGCGTCAGCGCCGGCTGCACGGGTGTCTGCGCGGCCAGCAGCGTATTAAAATCCGCCCACAGCCCGAAAAGATACCCCGCACGGCGCGGCGCACTCGTCTCCGTAAAAGGACCCGGCACCGAAAAGACAAGGTCCAATTGATCCTGCAAATCATCCCCATCCTCCAGCTTATTGCCGATGATCCCCGGCACCCGCACAATCACATCCTTGATGATCGCCAGCAAGTCATCCCGCTGCGCCCGCTTGTCGCTCAAGTCCCCCTCCTTCAGCGCCCGGAGATTTGCCGCATCCGTCAGCCCCGTGATCGCCGCAGAGTGGCTGGTAAGCGTCAGGTTTTTCAGTGCAAACGTCGGATTGATGCCCCACACCGCACAAGTGGCGATGAGACGCTCCAGAGTGATTTCCCAATATTCTTTCATAGTGTTCTTTTTGTTAAGGTTGGAGTTAAAAAAGACCACGTTGCACCTGCCATCCAACCGGCGCGCCATGATGTTCTGCTAACGCGGGCAGCGAATCATATTTTTCTTACCGAGCAAGCGCTATTTTCCCGTGATTTCCCCCTATTTTACCGGAAAAACCCATTGAAACACCCCCGCCAGCCGCCGAACCCGCTTGTCCAGCCGCCGAACCCATCATTTAGCCGTTGAACCTGTAGAACCAGCCGTTTGCCCCTTCCGTGCAGCCGTTTAAAGTACCCGTATAGCCGTTTAAACTAGCACCGCAGCCGTTTAAACTACCCGTGCAGCCGGTGAAACAGGGCACGCAGCCGTTAAAGGCGGGCGTACAGCGGATTAAGGAGGTACTACAGTGAAAAAAAACAAAGCTGCTTGGGAACGCGATTCCCGGCGCGAGCTTCGTCGCGAGCGACACAGCGGCATCAAAGGTCGGCAGTGTAGCTATGCTTGCCTGTCGATCCTCGGATTCCATTCCCGAAAGCGCAAAAGACACCGCGCCGAATTGCTCATCGTACGGCTCATCCGCATCGACATACGGAAACACCTCCCCCGTTTCCAAGTATGGCCGCATCGACTGAATCCGTAGCTCGACGAATGCGGAATCCGGCACGGTGTTCCGCGCACGGAGATCCACAGGCAATGGCAGACTGCCATCGCATTTAATCGGCAAGCGCAAATGCATCGCCACGCGAAGGCAGTCTTGCTCTTCAAAGTCCGCGAGACATTCGAGCGAGAGCACGGAGAGGCAGGCATCACCGAAGCGATCTTTGAGCAAGTAAGGCCAGACGTCGTTCAGCGCATCAAAGGCGATATGCTCGCAAGCCCACGCCTCGAAACACTCCGCGATGCGCATCACCTCGCGCATCAATTGATCCATGCCGTTGTAGCACTCGCTGAGATTGGTTCGTGGTTCGCGTCCGGCGTGGGTTTCGCACGCGGCCCAGAGCGAGTGGGCGACGGCAAAGACGGCGGCGGGATCGAGTGGTTGCGATGTGGTATGCACGGTGGTGTGTAGTGACTCCGCACGGGCCGCATTCCTGGAAAGAAATCCGCGAAACACCGGGGTGTGAATGAATGCGGAATGGAAATCGGATGAACTGGAGGGCCGAAGGTCCGCAAATGTAATAGCCCAGGCAAAGCGAGGAACGAGCGCAGGCCTGGGTTGTGATGGGAGATGGATGCAGCCCTGAAAGGGCGAGATTGTCGCGTGCATCCCGGCTTCATTCCGCCCTTTCAGGGCTCGCATCTCTCCCCACTAAACCCAGGGCTGCGCTCGTTCCTCGCTGACCCTGGGCTATTACATTGCCGGGCTTTCAGCCCTTCGCTTGTTCCACTTTATTCACACTCGAAATGCCGGAGGCGACTCGATGACAATTGGCAAGGGAGGACGTGCCTGCCACGTTCCGGCATGGCAAAAGCAAACCCAGTCAAATGGACCCGCGAACATTTTCTCATCGCACTCAATCTGTATTGCAAACTGCCGTTCGGAAAACTCGATCAGCGCAACCCGATCATCAAAGAAGTCTCCGCGAAGATGGGACGGACCCCGAGCAGTCTCGCGATGAAGCTCAGCAACTTTGATCACGTTGGACGACGAGTTCCGAGTGATATTGAGCAAGCGGTTGAAGACGTTCTTTCCGCAGACCGCGCTCGAACAAAACTTCGTGCAGTTTGAAGGCAGCACCATTCGTTTGCCCAATAAACTAGCGGAGCCTGGTCGTGGTTTTTTGCAGTTTCATCGCGGAGCCGTTTTTCAGAACTGACAGCGAGGAGGTCTGCACGGCCTTTGCGGAGAAGCCACCCGCAGACGCGTGCGGAGGCGCAGGGGCTGCGCGATGCGTTCACCCACCCGCTGAATCAGATCATGCGGGAGGGGGCGGGCTATTTGGCCTTTTTGGGCTTCTTCTGCTCGGTGCCGGTGACTTTGCCGGTGGCGTCCATGATGATCTCCCAGCGGATGCCATTTTTGTCGGTGATCTTTGCGCCGAAGAGTTTGTTGCCGCTGGATTCTTCGAGCTCGATTTTGTCGAGGGTGCCACCGGCATCGGTAACTTTTTTGACGGTGGCCTGAACTCCGGCGGGTGCTTCGGCAAGGCTGATTTCCTTGTCTTTTGCAAAGGCTGGAATGGAGAGGGCGATGAGGAGTGAGAGCAGTGTTTTCATGGCGTAGGTGTGTTTATGCGTAGAGCGATTCGATGGGGCGTCCGAGGCCGTCTTTGGTGACGTAGAAGGGGCGCTCTTCGACGAGGTAGCTGAGCTTGGGTGAGATGCCCATGGCTTTGTAAATCGTGGCGTGGAGGTCTTCGATGAAGACGGGGTCTTTGATGGTTTTGCAGGGGCGCTCGTCGGCGGTCTCGCCGTGGACGTGGCCGCGTTTCATCCCGCCGCCAAAGAGCAGGACGGAGCCGGCTTCGGTGAAGTGGCGGTGCATCCCGTAGAATTTCAGCTCCTCGATCTTGTCGGGGACGCGCGACTGTTCGCGAAGCTGGCTGGATTGCTTGCCCTCGATAAGCATGTCGCGGCTGAATTCGCTGGCGAGGACGACGAGGGTGCGGTCGAGAAGGCCGCGCTCTTCGAGGTCGCGGATGAGTTGGGCGACGGGGGCGTCGATCATCGCTTTCATGGCTTCGAGTTTGGTGTGGCCGTTTTCGTGGCAGTCCCAATTGAGGAAGGGGATGTATTCGGTGGTGACTTCGATGTAGCGCGCGCCGGCTTCTGCGAGGCGGCGGGCGAGCAGGCAGCCGAGCCCGAAGCGGCCTGCGCTTTGCACTTCATAGACGCCGTCGCGGTCGAGCTTGAGGCCGGTGACTTTTGCGGCGTCGAACCCTTTCGGCACGTAGCGCGCGACGCTCTCGGCGGGCTCGAGTGCGAGGTCGAACGCTTTGGCCTCGGGCGAGGCGAGGAGGCGGTGGGCGTTGTCCATGGAGCGGACAAACGATTCGCGCTGATAGGCGCTGCCATCGCGGACGGGGCTGGCGTCGAGCAGGCGCTTGTAGAATTTATTGCGGTCGGCAAACCGTCCCGGAGTCATCCCGGCGGGCGGGCGGACGGCCTGCGTGGCGTCCTGTGGGAAGGGGATATTAAATGGCCCGTGCTCGCTGCCGAGGAAGCCAGCGGTGGTGAAGGATTTCAGCTCTTCGCCTTCGCCGAGATCGAGCCGTTGGCCGATATTGATGAATGCGGGGATCGCCTGATTTCGCTGCCCGAGCGTGCGCGCCATGACGGCCCCGATGTGCGGCGCGGCGACGGATTGCGGCGGGACGTAGCCGGTGTGCCAGTGGAACTGATGCCTCGAATGCAGGATGAATCCAAGGTCTGCGGCCTGTGCCGTGCGGATGAGCGTGCCGCGATTCATGACTTCCGCCGTCTTTTCCAGCCCGGCGGAAAAGCGGACGCCATCGACGCTCGTGGGGATGCTGGGGAAGGTGGAGAGCACGGCCTTTGATTCCACGCCTATCTCAAAAGGCGTGTAGCGCTTCGGGTCGAACGTCTCCGTGTGGGCCATGCCGCCCGCCATCCAAAGCACGATAATGCAGTCGGCACGCGGCGCGATTTTCTCCAGCTCGCCAGCGGCGAAAAGGCGGGGCTCGTTCGCAGCAAGTGCGGCGAGCGTGGCGGTGGATGCGGTCTTGAGGAAATCGCGGCGATTCATAAGTGGCGCAATGTGGTCCGGCCAGCGCGGCGCATCAAGCACGCACTACAGTCCAGAGTTGCCCGGCGCGGCGCGTCCTGTTTCTGATGCCGCCCATGAAAGTCCTGAACACAGTCACAGCGATGCGGAAATGGGTGGGCTCCGGCAGCGGAAAGATCGTCCTCGTGCCGACGATGGGCGCGCTCCATCGCGGGCACGGTGCGCTGATTGAAAAGGCCCGCAAGCTGGCTGGCGCGGACGGTCGCGTGGTGGTGTCGATCTTTGTGAACCCGACGCAGTTCGGACCAAAGGAGGATCTCTCGCGCTATCCGCGCCCGTTCGCGAACGACGCGGAGCTGTGCCGCTCACTCGGGGCCGACGCGATTTTTCATCCCTCGCCGGAAGTCGTGTATCTGGAAGGATTCTCGACCTACGTGGAGGAACACTTCGTCGCGAGCGGTCTATGCGGCGCATCGCGGCCCGGGCACTTTCGCGGAGTCTGCACGGTCGTGCTGAAGCTCTTCAATGTGTGCCGCCCGGACATCGCCGTGTTCGGGCTGAAGGACTATCAGCAATGCCAGGTCATCGCCCGGATGGTGCGAGACCTCGATGTGCCGGTGAAGCTCGTGTTTGCGCCGACGGTGCGCGAGAGCGACGGACTCGCGCTCAGCTCGCGGAACGTCTATCTTTCAGCGGAGGAACGCGCACAGGCTCCGGCACTGCGGCGGGGATTGCTCGCCGCGCGCGATGCGTTTCGCAAAGGGGAATGCTCGGCGGCAAAGCTGCGGGCGATTGTGGAGAAAGCGATCCGCGCTGCGCCGCTGGGACGCATAGACTACGTCAATGCGGTGGACGGCGCATCGCTGGAGCCGGTCGCGAAACTGAAGCGCGGCGATACGATTGCGCTGGCGGTCTTTTTTGGCACGACGCGGCTGATTGATAATGTGCAGATGGGGTAGAGGTATGGTTTCAGAGTGATTTGTGATTCGTGATTCGTGATTTGGGGCAAGCGTGAAGATCCCGCCAAACCGCTTGCGACAAATCACAAATCACAGCCGCTCACCACCCATCATCTAACCGCGGGCAGAACAGACTACTTCGCCTTCAGTTCGTATTCGCCAGCGTCGAACGCCATGACGTTGGACTGCTTGCCGATCTTGAATTCCTCCACGAGCGCGCCGTCGCCTTGAAGGACTGCGATGCCATCGGGTTCGCGGGCCATCACCGCCCACTTCAGTCCAGGCGTGTCGCTGAGGTGGATGAGCGGAAGTCCATCGGTCGTTTGCAGCACCGCGCCGCCGGTGGCGGTAACGATGCGGACGTTTAGCTCGGCCTTGGCGTTATTCTCCGCCAGAGGGTTTGGCTTGGACGTGATTTTGATTTCGGGTTCGGGCACGAAGGGCTTCGGACGTCCGAGCTTTGCGGCGATATCCTCGAACTTCGCGCTGGCGATGATGCGCTTCAGGTAAACGACCTTCCACGTAGATTTCTTCTCGCCGTCGGCTGCGGGCGCGGCAGCTCCGAGTGCGAGCGCGCGAACGCGCTGTTCGCCGCCGCCTTCTTCGATCAAGAAAATCGTTTCGCTCCACATCGACGCGGCAATTTGCTGGGGGGCGGGCTCGTCCTTCGCATAAGCGAGGCGGCGGAGAAATTCGCCGGTATTGGAATAAGCACGGACTTCACGGCGCTCGCCGGACTCCACGATCGCCCAGACGGTGTTCCCAAATCCTACCGTGGCTGCGACGACTTTCTCGCCCTCGGCGAGCGCGACATCCACAGGCTCCCCGCCGGGTTTCCGGATCTGCAATTTCCCGCCTTCCGCGACGGCCACGGTGTCCACCTTGGGCGGCTCGGCACCTTCCTTTTTCATGCTCCACGAAAACTCAAGCTGATCGCCGCGGATGTGCTCCAGCCAGACGTGGATTTCGTCCTGGCCGACATTCTTCACGCCGACGGCGCGGACGACGCGCGGAGAGTCGTCGGCTTTCATCCAATCATTGCCGTGATACGCCACGCCTTCGACGCCGAGGTCGCCGACCATCCAGCCGCGGACGTTGTATTTTCCCGGCACCATCGCGTTGCCGGCGTCGTCTTTGCCGTCCCATGTCGTGATGAATCCGTTCACTCCGATGGTGAATTCCTTCTTCGTCGCCTCCTTGTGAAGCGTGCGGACGAGTTTGCCTTCTCCGCTGTAGATCCCGACGCTGAGAGTGCCCTCAAGAGGCGGGGGCAGGAAGGTAATGCGAACCCCGCCCTCGGCTGCGGGAGTTGCCGGCGGTGGTGGCGGTGGTGCTGTGTCGGCAGCATTCTGGGAGAATACCGGGAGCGATAGCGCGAGAAGCGCGGCGAGAATGGTAGGGCGATAGTTCATTACGCCCCGTTCTATACAAGGAAGCCGGTGCGGAGTGCAAGCGGCAGGAAGTTACGGACTTGTGTAAAATGAGTCGCTTCCGATGGCGGAAAAACAAAACAGGAATCGACTGCGCGCCTTGCGCCGTGCTTCCATGCGCCGAATATTCTTATGAAAATCGCGGTTTTGAATCCGGACGGGAGTGATCCCGAGCAGCACTTCCCGGAGTGTGCGGGAGTGCCTCAGGAGAAAATACATCCGCCTGTGAATTTCCACGCGTTCGCGGCATGTACCTCCGGCAGTTTCCATCGCAAGCCGGGCACGATTCCATCCGACGTTCGCCATGTGCTGCTCCTGCTTCGGTCAGACTTGAAGCGGGCCTTTTATGTAATGGAGGAACTGAAAGCGGCCGGGAAGATTGTGGCGGTGACTTGGAAGGAGACGGGCACCCATCAAATCGCAAAGCAGCTCAACGATGCGTCGAGTCTCGAATGGTTTTTCAAAATTTGCGCCTCGGCCCACGGTGCGCTGGCGACCACCACGGAGACCGTCAGTCTTTACCGCTCTGCGGGCGCTCAAAAAGTGCAGTATATCCCGACTCCATATCCGGTGGAGAGGCCCGACTGGGATTTCTCGATACCGATTGCCAAGCGCCGAGGCGTCTTCATTGGCACGCGGGAGTTTGAGGTTCCCTCGCGCAATCACCTCGCTGCATTGATGACGGCCAAGCTTTTTGGTGAGCCGGTGACGGTGTTTAATTTTGAAGGCCGCTCGGGTCGAAAGATTCTCGATGCGATTGGAATTGGGCAACTCGAGGTCATTGAGAAGCGACTCGAGTATCTCGACTATCTGCGCGTCATGGCGCGTCACCGCATCGTCTGGCAGCTCGATACGAGTTGTGTGCCGGGGCAGGTCGCAGGCGACGCCACGCTCTGCCGGATTCCCTGCATCGGCGGGCACGGAGCGGTGGATCGGGAGGCTTTCCCCACCTTGACCGGGCAGGGGCGTGAGATCTCGGATTTGATGGGGATCGCCGATCAATTGCTGCACGACTCGCGGGCTTATGAGTCGGAGGTGAAAGTGGACGCATCCATCGCCAGGGAACGCATTTCGTTTTCGCTCATGACCGAGCGGTTGATGCATTTCTTCAAGGGCATCGAGCCTTGAGAAGCATGAACGCAATCGGACGATGGGTATCCCACATGGCGACGACATTGCTCGCCGGCGGCTTGTCGCTGCGGCTCACGATTGGTGACTCGGTGCCTGGGCTCTCCGCGATTTTCTATGCGACGCCATGGTCTGTGCTGGCCGCGATGGCGCTGCTTCCCACGTTCCTATTGGCGCGGCGGCGACGCGGGCTGCCGGCGGCAGGGTTTGCGCTCGTAGCACTCCTTTGCGGAGCCGCATGGGCCGGCACGTCGTTCCGGCTCGGGCCTGCGCCGGTGCAGGGTTCGCTCCGTGTGGCCTACTGGAATGTCGGACGTCCCGATCGCGAAAGGCCCGATGTCCTCGCGAAGATGGCGGAGATTCGCGCGGATGTATTTGGCCTTGGTGAGACGCGGCGGGGCAATGGTCCGGTGGATCCGTCATGGACCTCCGGGCAGCCCGGCAAACATATCCTGCCGCTCCGGCGTCACATGATGCTCTCCACGCCATTGCCGGCTGCACAATTACACGATGGATTCCTAAATGACCGCGGACAGTATGCGCTGACGCAGACGGAGCTTCGCGGAAAGACGGTGTTCATTCTCATGGTGGATTTCGACGCAGTGGTGACCATTTCGCGGAAGCCTGCCTTCGATCGCCTGACGGAAATAATCGACTCAATCGGAGACGTGCCCCTCATCGTCATGGGCGACTTCAATACGCCGTCAGAGTCCGTCTATTACCCCCCGCTGCGGCACCGAATGAGGAGCGCCTTCGCGACTTACGGACGCGGCTACTCGCAGACGTGGCCGATGCCGTTCCCCGTGCTGGACCTCGATCACATTTGGGTGAGTCATCATTTCCGCGTCGTGAGCAGCGAGCATCCGGTGAGCTTCCTCTCCGACCATCGCCCCATCGTTGCGGATCTGGAATTGTGAAAACTGCGGCTGCTTGTCACTACGCGGACCTCTCCGTGCAAGCGCACTCGATTTCGTCGGGTGTGAATAAAAGTGGAATCTGCGCGAAGTTGCGCCAGCGAGAAGTAGCCCGCGAGTCCCTTCGCGGCACTACACCCCTCGCGAAGCGGCAAGCCAATTGAAGTGCTGCTTCGCGGGAGTCAAAAAGCCGCGAAGGGACTCGCGA
>JAYSTZ010000901.1:0-2331 GCA_043719365.1 Verrucomicrobiaceae bacterium
ACCCATCCTTGGTCGAAATGAGGTGCGAGGTGCATGTGAATTTTTTCGCACGCTTCGATTTCAGATTTCGCGCTGATGCGTATCAACTCCTCGGTAACCGGTGTGCGCGTCTCGGTCTCCTGTTTGCCGTGCTGCGCCCCAGTCGGGTTGAGTTTTGCCGCTCCGTTACCATTGCTTTCGAGTCGAAGCACTTTGGAATTTTCATGCGGCGGCGTGCTGTCAACTTCAGCCCTTTCCAATATGGTTTTCGTGGTCTTGAGCCTGCCCCGTCGCAAAGTTGTCGAGAGGAGTAAACTCGTTGCCACGATCTCGCTTTGTTCGCCCTTCGCGTAAAACTCCGTGATGTCGAACGCAATGAGCTTCGGCCCTTCCTTTTCAGTTGAGATCTCAAATGTTTCGATGATTTGGTTGATCGTTTTACTGACGTTCCTTTTCAGCAGCGTCCACCCGACTCCTTTGGGTCCGAACATATCCTCCACAAACTTAAACTCGGCCGCAATTCCCACTGAGTTGTTGAGAGCCCCCGTGATCCGTACGACAAGTCGCTCTGGATTCTCATCGTTAACCAGAAAGTGTATGGGTGGGAGACGGGAAATCTCAGCCAACGAATCTCCGAACTCTTCGGCAAGCGAGAAAACCCGTTGATCGGCTTGTTTGGGCGCGAGTTCTGGGAGTTTCGGGGGCGATAGGAATTTGCCGCATGTGCAGAACTGCGCCGAATTAAGGTTCTTGGTGCCGCATTTGGGGCAGGTTTTCATTCACGAAGCGAGACCAGCGATACAAAGCGCTTCAGTTTGGGGAGAGCATGTTGTGCGGGCCGCAAAACTTCTTTCCCGCCTTGGTCAATGGCACGCTTTCCAGAACCAGCAGATCGACGGTGCTGATCCGGACCCATGCCTCGGTGGATGGGTCGTTACCGCGATTTTCATCAGTTCGATCCGCCTCAGTTGGTTTGCGAACTTCACTGTCGTCCGCCTCAACCTGCAGAATGTAACCAGCCTCATCCCGAGCCGTACTTCTCCTCTGCGCCTGTAGCATCGCATGGGTGGGAATTTTGGTCAGCCACGACCCTGAGTTCAATGTTGAGAGCAACTTTGTGGCTCCGTGATAGTATTTTGTTTTCACTGAGGTTATCCCGGCACCGTCCAGCTCGACACCGCGCTGCACGGGCCGCGTTGCATGGAACTGTTCTCCCAGCAGATGGCCCAGTGCGCGGTCTTGCCCGCGTCCGCTTCGGCGAAGGAATTCAAGTACGGCGTGGCGGTGTCGGCGGCGACTTCCTCCATGTCGGAGGGGCCGGTGGGGGCCGCGCCGATCTTCAAGAGCAGGATGGCGCGTTTCACGCCGGGCGGTTTGGCCTTCGAGCCGGGCGTGTTTTCATCCACCCAATGCACGATGTGGATCAGGCGCTGGCTGCCATCGACCTTCACGATGACGGGTTTGCTCGCGGGCACCCCGGCGGTGGTGGCGATGGTGTCGAGGGCGGGCAGGCCGAGGGCGGCGCGTTGGGTGGGGGTGGTCTCGCGGCGGGCGGTGATTTCGCCGGTGAGCAGACGCCACTCGGCGGTCAGCGTTTCGACCCGGTCGCGGTAGGTCTGGTAGATGGGTGCGCCCTGATGCTCGTAGGTGGTCTTGGCGGTGCGGGCGGCCAGATAGGCGGCGACGAGGCTCAGGAACGCATCCTTCTTGGGCGCGGTCACGCCGAGAGCGGCGAAGTTGGGCGTGAGGTAATCCACATAGGTGGTCAGGAGGTTGTTGAGCTCGTTTTCTTCTTTAGGTACCCAGTCAGGCATAGGTTTTAGGGGATGATGGTTAAGTGGTTGGTAAGCAAAGCCGTATGACGATATTCCTGGGAATATTCAGGATATTCCCGGGTGCCTTCCGGTCCGTCCGAGGAGCGGTGGCACGGCTCCGGGGAGGGGTGCGGCCCTTCCGAGGAGGGGTGAGGCCCTTCCGAGGAGGGGTGAGGCCAGGCCCAAGGCGGACCAGACCCTTCCTGGGAGGCGCGGCCCGGTTCCAAGGAGGGACGCCGCGCGGTGCGGGAGGCACGGGACCATGCCCCGGAGGGACGCGGGCGCTCCTGTCCTCGCGCCGGAAGGTGAAGAGAAAGGACGGACGGGTGTTTCAACTGGCAGTTCTTATCCATCACTGTGCCGGTTGGATAATGAGTTCCACAAAACATGGCAATCAAAAAAAAGCCGCGCGCCGTCTCGCCACCCGCGTCTGCATCGAGAGTGCGGCGGGGAATTGCTGCGCGCACCGGACTCCGGCAATCTCCACGGCATGACCCGCGCCTTCACGCTCAGCGAATTTCCCTCGTGCGGTTCAGCC
>JAYSTZ010000902.1:0-2330 GCA_043719365.1 Verrucomicrobiaceae bacterium
GCCCTATCAGGCAAATGATGCGCAGGCTCCGCGCGAAGGCTGGAGGCTCGATCTCACGCGCCGCATCCGTGGATTTCCCGGCAGCTCCGCCGTGACATCGCAAAACAATGACTCCTCTCGCCCTCCGCTTTACCGGGAGCGCGAAGGTGCGCTTTACCGAAATCCTGACGATTGGGAAATCGAAGCTGTTGATACCGAAGTGCTCGGCGTCATCGAAGTTCCCGTCCACTTCCCAAGCATCAATCCATCCGAAGCCCAGTGGCTCAACGCCAAGAATAAAGAGAAAGAAGCACTCGGCGAAACGCTCGACAGCATCGTTCTAAAAAAAGCCCCAGCGCCCGCCGACATTGAAGACTACGTGCGGCGGCTCTGCCTCGCCACGCGTGTGTCCAGCGGCACCTTCATCGAGCACCACCAAAACACTCTCCTCGTGAAACTCGCCGCCGTCGGCCCGGAAAACATCCCAGTGCTCATCCGCTGGGCCAAGCTCCAAGCTCCGCCCATTGATTGGGAAAACTATCGCAGCTACAACGAAGGATGGATGATCTCCGCTCGGACCGAAAACAACGCATCCTACAGCGGTCGGACGATCACCCTTTCCCAATATCTGATGCGCGTGATCAACGACACGCTCCGTCCCGCCGACAAAGCGCTGGCGCTGGCTGCTCTCTCCGCAGACGTTGATTTGCTCCCTGCAATCATCGAACACGGCTGGCTGAAAGAAGCCCTCGATGTCATGTGCGAACGCGCCGCGATGGAGCCGCTGCCTTCAAAATGGATTGATCTCTTGCTTGCGAGCGATTCCCCGAAAACCACCGCCGCACTCGTCGAGCAATGCAGGCTCGGCAGCATCAACGAAGCGACCTTGGAGCGGGCATCCCGCCGCCCCGAGTTCCCGACCCGCGATGCCGCGACGAAACTATGGCGCACGGCGACGGATCGCACCGACGACCCCGCAGCGCTGCTGCACCTTTTCGCCTTTGCCTACAAAGTCGGAGTCGCCGAAGCGCCGGGCGATCTCGCCGCATTACTCGGCGACGATGGGCGCAACTACGCTCCCTCTTTCGCTGCTGCAAAGGCAGACATCAAAGGCGAGCTTGCCCGCCTCATAAGCTGGCGAAGCGACTGCCCGCCGGAGCCCATCGCCGCCCGTGCTTGGCTCAACAAAAACGCCGCCAAGCTGCGCTTCAACGACACCACTGCCCGCTACGAACTCATCCCATGAAAATCATCACGCTCATCCTGCTCTCCTGCGCCTGTTTCGCTGCCGACGAGCCGGCGAAAATTGAGAAGCCAAAGCCCATCACCGAGTTTCCCGAGGAGGCGACGGAGGGCGAAGTTCCCGGCTGGGGATTTCGCTTCAATGCGAAGCGCACGGGGAGATACGAGGTCGAAGGCGATGCGCTGAAACTCACGGCGGCGTCGGCTTCCGACATCAACCCCGGTTCCGCCTTCAACGCGCCTTCGACACTTGTGGATGTGGACGGCGATTTCGTCGCGGAAGTCGCTCTCGATCCGCTGCCGACGGATCACAGCGGCTGGGTGGGCGGCGGGCTTTTCATCTACATCAGCGACAAACAAATGGCTCGGGTGAACCACGCACATCACCGGCCTAAAAAAGATGAGCCTCACGAGGAAGTGCTGGATTGGAAGCACACCGACAACAGCGGGAAGCACCAAGGCATCAATCTCAGCGCCATCAAAATTGATGTGACCAAACCGCATTTCTTTCGCATCGAGCGACGAGGCACCCGGCTTCTCGGCGCGTTCAGCAATGATGGCGGGACTTGGACGGAACTTTACCCGCTCAACATCCGCCACTGGCCCGCCAAAGTTAAAGTCGGCCCGTTCGTCCTGAACGCTTCGTCCACCCCAAAAACGCTCCGCTTCACCGCCTTCAAAGTCACACCAAAAGCACCATGAAACTCACTGCATTTCTCGCTCTCGCTCTCGCCCTCGCCTTAAACGCCGCCGCTGCCGAGCCGGAGAACTGGCAAATCTCGGGGGCAAAACCGCTTGTCCTGCCCGGCTGGGGGACCGTTCACGATGCTTACGGGCTTGCTCGCTTTTTAGTAAAAGACAACGCGCTTTCCGTAGAACTCGCGGGCGGTGGGGCGGACTACGGGTATGCGGAAAAGATTGCCCCGTCGGTGTTGCAGGATGTGGAGGGGGATTTCGAGGCGAGCGTGACGATTCAGCCGGGGATGGTGCCGGATGGGGCGTATGCGGCCTCCAATCGCGTGCTGTGGAATGGCGCGGGTCTGCTCGTAGAGGCGGCTGATGGGGATTTCGCGCGGCTAGAAGTGACCGTCCGCCAGCCGGAAGGGAAG
>JAYSTZ010000903.1:0-5339 GCA_043719365.1 Verrucomicrobiaceae bacterium
GCTGCAATTCAGCGCCCGCCACAGCATCGCCCCCACCACCGAGACCTTCCCCATGTCCCGCGCCAACGAAGCCCTCGAACACCTCCGCAGCGGCAAAGCTCGGTACCGGGTGGTGCTGGTGAATGATTTGGCGGGGTAATTGCAAAACACCTTTCCACTCACGTATCTCAAGCATTTCGATTTGTTGAAAAATGCGCGACAAAAGACCGTCTCCATTCCAAAATGATGGTGAACGACCTGCAACGCCACTTTAAATGACCGACGACGAGCTCCGAAACTTAATCCAGTGCAATGAGACTGACCGGGTCGAAAAGACACGATCCACCACGGACACTGATAAGTTTCGCGAGGCGATTTGCTCATTTTCCAACGATATGGCGGGAATGGGACAGCCCGGCTATCTGCTGATTGGCCTAGATGAAAAGGACGCCGCTTTCCGACTCAAATCGACGGATTCGCTATTGCAGCAATTCGCTTCGTATAGGTCAGATGGCGCTATCATGCCGCTGCCCGTGATGAATGTTGCCACGCACTCCCACCCGGACGGCGGCGGCGACATTATCGTCGTAGAAGTATTTCCCCACGACTCTCCCCCCGTACGCTATAAAGGCCGGACCCATATTCGGATCGGCCCTCGCAAGGACACTGCGAGCGAAGCCGAGGAGCGGGTACTTATGGAGCGTCGTGCTGCGAATTTCCCGACATTTGACGCCAGTCCCTGTGTGGAGGGCGAGTTGAAGCGACTCGATCTCGAGACGTTTCGCCAAACCTACCGCCCGCAGGCCGTCGCCGACGAAGTCATCGCCGAGAATCACCGTGGACTTGAAGAACAACTGGCCGCACTCCGACTCTATAGTCTAAACCGGCACTGCCCGACCAACGCCGGGATGCTAGTCCTTGCCTACGATCCTCTCGATCTGTTTCCAGGTGCCAAGGTGCAATTCGTTCAATATGCCGGGTCGGAACTGTCGGATGACATCTTGGCCGAGAAGATATTCACCGGCAATCTCATTACACTGCTTTCCGAATTGGATAGCTTCCTTAAGGGGCGATTCACGCAAAAACCTATTGCTGTATCCGAACTTCGTGAGCAAGCCGTTTATGATTACCCTCCTGAAGCGGTTCGGGAGCTTTTGATGAATGCGGTCCTGCACCGTGATTACCAATCCACGAGCCCCACCCGGTTTTACCAGTTCAGCGACCGCATTGAGATTCAAAATCCGGGAGGCCTATACGGAGAAGCTTCGCCTGAGAATTTCCCGCGTGTGAATGCCTACAGGAACCCAATCATCGGCGAGGCCATGCATGTGCTGGGTTACGTGAACCGCTTCGGTCGAGGTGTCTCTCGTGCACAACGATTCATGAAAGAAAATGGCAGCCCCGAGCCGCGATTCGATTATCAGGTCAACCATTTCTTAGCCATCATCCCCAAACAACCGCACCGATGAAAACGCTCGCTTTCTTCAACAATAAGGGCGGCGTCGGGAAGACGACACTCCTTTACCATCTCGCCTGGATGTTCTCGGATATGGGCAAACGAGTGCTCGTCGCTGACTTTGACCCGCAGGCGAATCTCACCTCGATGTTCCTTACAGAGCCGGAACTCGAAAAGCTCTGGGATCCTGACAACACTCAGGATGAAAGCGTGGTGGCCCCGCTCACCCCGATCATCCGCGGACTCGGGGACATCGGCTCCACTCCGCTCCAGCGGATTGCACCGAATCTCCGCCTCATTCCAGGCGATTTGAACCTCTCGAATTTCGAATCCAATCTTTCAGAGGCATGGGGCGACTGCTTGGATGGAAAGGAACCAGCGTTTCGCACGACAAGTTCGCTCTACCGGATTACCCGGCAGGCGGCAGAGAGGTTTGAAGCGGACATTGTGATGATTGACGTCGGGCCAAACTTCGGCGCGATCAATCGCGCTGCTCTGATTTGCGCGGATGCTGTTGTGATTCCGGTAGCACCCGATCTGTTCTCTATTCAAGGATTGAGGAACCTCGGTCCCACCCTCAAAAACTGGCGCCGAGAATGGAGTAAACGACTGGGCGAAAAGCCCGCAGCCGATTTAGCATTGCCGGCTGCGGTCATGCAACCGCTGGGTTACGTGGTACTACAATTCGGCATCCGAGACAACAGGCCAGTCAGCGCTTACGAGAAATGGGCGCGGCGGATCCCATCGACTTTCGCGGAAAAAGTTCTCGGCCAACCGCCCGCCTTACCAAGTGCCGTCCAGGATGATAGTAATTGCCTCGGCCTGCTTAAGCACTACCGCAGCTTGATGCCGATGGCCATGGAAGCGCGCAAACCGATCTTCCGCCTCAAGCCATCTGATGGAGCCATTGGCGCGCACACTTACAGTGTTAAAGATTGCGAAACGGATTTCCACGTACTCGCAACGTCCATTCTCGAACGGCTAAAGACTTCGAGTTCGCCGGAGTAATCGGAAGCTCGGCATAAATGTGCTGTCTGAAATGCTTTTGTGGCAGAACGCCCAAGCCCTCTCCGCACTTCCCGCTTGCCCTGCCCCGCCTTTTTGCTAAATCGCCCGGCACATGACGATGACCGGAATCCATTTTCTGTACGGGGTGCGGGCGGGGGCCGCGGTGGGTTGATTCGTTTGTTGTTCTCCTCCGATGAAATCGAAGTTCCCTCCAGACAAGAACGGCACAGGGGGTGGTTCGCGGGGTGGGGGCACGGGGCAGGCGGCGCTTTTTTTGGAGAAACGGGAGCAATTTATCGTGGCGGCGGTGGCGGTGATTCGGATGGGGCTGGCGGTGGGTTTGCGACCGAGTCTGATGTGGCGGCGGACGGAGCGGATGGCTGAACGCAAAACGACGCCGACTTTCGCAAGCCGGCGCCGCCCTGCTTATGACGTTTGGTTTGCGAACTATTTCGCTGAGTTGGCTTTGTCTCCGCCGAGCGTTTCGAGGAGCGTTTCGCTGTGCTTCAAATGGGTGCGGAGGCCGGGCAGCGTGTTGTCGGCAAACGCCTTCAAATCGGCGTTTTTCGTGCTCGCCGCGAATGCCTCGAACATGGCCACGCACTTCGTGTGGCTGGCCACGGTGGCGGCGACGTAGGTGCGATCGAAATCAGCATCCGTCTTGGCTTTGAGTCCGTCGATGAACGCCTGATGATCGCCGAAGTCCTTCGGCAATTTCATCTTCATGCGATCCGCGAGCGTGGCGAGGTTCTTGTTCACGTCGGTGTGATCCTTCTCGATGCTCTTGGCGAAGGCTTTCACGTCGTCGCGCTTGGTCTTGCCCTGCGCGATGTCGGCGGCCTTGATTTCCGTGAGGCTGCCGCGTGTGACGGCATCCATGAATGTCGCATCTGCGGTCGCGCTTGCGGCGGCGGTGCTCTCAGTCTTCACCACATCTTCCGCAAAAATCGCGGTTGATGCGCTGAAAGTGAAGAGTGCTGCGGTGATGCTGGTAGTGATGATGTTGTGTTTCATACACAAGGTTATCGGCACCGCGCAGATCGCGGTTGTATAGAATCCGGGAAATCGCTGGATTCGCGCCGGGCGAAACCTGACGGTGATTCGGGAGGGGAGGCGGTTGGAGTTTCTAACCAACTCCTCATCCGTCCGGGGAGCGGTAGCTGCTTGATATCAGGCATGCGTATTCTCATTGCTGATGACGAAAAGAACTTCACGGAACTGCTGTCGCTCATGGTTCGCAAGGCCGGGCATGAGGTCGTGCATGTCGTGAACTCGGGCGGTTTGGCAACGATTCGCGCTTACAACGAGTGTGCGCCGGATGTGGTGCTGATCGATTACATGATGCCGAACTATAATGGCGTAACGGCCGCGCGGCAGATTATCAGCAAAGACCCCGGCGCGCGCGTGGTGCTGATGACGGGGATGCAGAACACGCACGATCTCCAGATGACGGCGTCGAACGCAGGGGCGATGGGCGTGCTGCACAAGCCGTTTTCCCAATCGGAACTGGAGGATCTGCTCGCCGTGCTGCCGTTCGCCTCTCATCATCTGCGCAGCGCCAATCCTTGATTCTTTGCCCACCAATGGAGCCGTGGCTTTGGGAAGCGGAGCGCTGGATTTTCCTTCACGGCGTAAGGGAGTCGCTGCGGACGGCAAGGTGCAAAGCTCTTTCACTTGAATAATCATCACTCAGCAATCCCCGCCGTCCAAATTGTCGATTGATGAATGTCGATTGTTGAATGCTGAGGTTCTACACTCGGCGCATGGACATCACCGGAGTCATCAAACGTCGCATTCTCGTCAACTACCGCGTTGCACCGGAGATCGTGAGACCGTTGCTGCCTGCGCCGTTTCGGCCCAAGTTGCATTCGGGATTTGCGGTGGTCGGCATCTGCCTTATTCGGCTGGAAAAAATGCGTCCGCTCGGCCTGCCAGGATTCATCGGACTCTCCAGCGAGAATGCGGCGCACCGCGTGGCTGTCGAGTGGGATGAGGGCGCGGGCGTTCGTGAAGGCGTGTTTGTTTTCCGGCGCGATACGAATTCGCTGATGAACCACTACGCGGGCGGGCGGCTTTTTCCGGGCGAGCAGCATTACGCGGATTTTGCGGTGCGCGATGCGAACGGTCACATAGGGCTCCGAGCGCGGCCGGACAATGGCACGGCGATCGTGGAACTGCGTGGACACGAGAGCGCAGCGCTTCCCGTGGGCTCGATCTTCCAGTCGCTGGAGGAAAGCTCGCGCTTTTTTGAAGGCGGCTGCCTCGGCTTTTCGCTCGCGTCGTCCGGAGCCATCGACGGGATGAAGCTCACCACTCGCGAATGGATTGTCCGTCCGTTCGAGGTGGAGATTTGCGGTTCCCGCTTCTTCGCGGATACGAGCGTTTTCCCGGCGGGAAGCGTCGTGTTTGACCACGCGCTTCTCATGCGCAACATCCAGCACGAGTGGCACGCCTGCGCAGCGCCGGGTGAGACGGTGAAACGGATTGCGTAAAATCAGGTGCATTCTTCCGGGAGTGCGCTAAAGAGATTTGTTCCATGCTTAGCGTCTTAAAGTTCATCGGTATTTGTTTAGAGGTAGTCCTGCTGTTCAACTTCGTGATCTTCTTTCACGAACTCGGCCACTTTCTGGCGGCGAAGTGGCGCGGGCTTGTCGTCGAGGAATTCGCCATCTGGTTTGGCAAGCCGATCTGGCGCAAGAAAATCGGCGGTGTCTGGTACGCGCTGAACTCGATTCCATTTGGCGGATATGTGAAGCTCCCGCAGCTTGCGAATGGCGATGTGGAGGGAACCTCGGAGTATCCCGCCGGTTCACTCCCGACGGCTAAACCGATCGACAAGATCATCGTCGCCGCCGCAGGACCGCTGTTCTCTTTCATCCTCGCGTGCATCTTCGCG
>JAYSTZ010000904.1:0-2327 GCA_043719365.1 Verrucomicrobiaceae bacterium
CTTACAGCGACAAGCGCGTGAATTCGAAGGCAGAAGCCGAAGAATGCTGCAAAGCCGAGGCCAAAGCTGCGCTCGTCTGCAAGGACTGCAAGACCTCGACTGAAAAAGTCGGCTCCGACAAGAAGGGTATCATGTCATGGTTCGAGCCTGAATCCATGCACGACTGTGCAGGGTGCAAAGGGAAAGTGACATTCAAGCCGAGCGCTGGTGGCAAAGCACCGGCAACGGGCGTAAACACTCACGAATGTTCGAAGTGTGGAAAAGATTCCGCCTACACCTGTTCCACACACGCCAAGAACGCAAAATAACCACAGTTTCAAAGAGCCGCCGGATTGCCCGATCCGGCGGCTTTTTCTTTTCGATGAAAGGCCGTCTCAAAGTTGAACTCAGCACGCCACGCGGCATCGCACTGTCTGGCGAATTCGATAGTATCGAAATGAAGACATCCGACGGTGTCATCGAAATCCGCCCCGGCCAAAATAGGCACTTCAGCTTCGCCATGACATCGGAAATCACGCTCCGGGTCGCGAACGAGACCATCCGATACTCCCTCGAAAATGCCTCCGCTGGCCTCGGAAAAAACTCTCTCACTGTCATCGCTCAGACCGCGCGCCGACTCATACTCTCGGATGTGAGCCCGCAAAAAACGGACTGATTGGGTATGAAACGACAATTTGCAACTCAGGACGCCCATCACCCGGTCAATACGCAAGCCGCCTACTGCAACCCCTACACGGGGGTTACGATCCGTATTGGCGTGATGGGTTCTGCTGCTGCCCAACACGATGAGACAGTGCTCGCGCTCGCCCGGCGGCTCGGGCGTGCGGTCGCCATAAGCGGATGCTGTTTGCTCACCGGAGCCTGTCCGGGGCTGCCGCACGAAGCGGTGCTTGGTGCACGCGACGCGGCGGGGCACGTCATCGGCATCTCGCCTGCATCCAGCCTGCGCGAGCACGTCGAGATATTCTCGTCCCCGTTCCGCGAATACGACCAGCTCATCTTCACCGGCCTCGGCCTCATGGGGCGCGAGATGGTGAACATCCGCACCAGTGACATCGTGGTCGTCATTGGCGGGCGTTGCGGGACGCTCGGGGAATTCGCCATAGCCTATGAGGAGGGAAAACTGATCGGCGTCGTCGAGGGTTCCGGCGGCATCACAACCGCGCTCGCGTCGCTCGAACTCAGCCTCGGCAAGCACACCGGCGCTGAAGTGCTCCGCGATGCAGACCCGGAGACGCTCGTTGCCGCGCTGCTGGCCCGCTACCGCTCAGGCGACTATCGCTGCCCGTGCAACCCGGCACTTGGGATGCGAAGTTGCTGTGAGGAGGCTGCCGGATGAACATTGGGCGATTCCGTTTTCTTGGTGCGGTGTTTATCGTGGCCGCCATGCTGAGCGTGGCGGGCACGAGCCACGCGCTGCCCCCACGCGGGAGCCATCTCGAAGGCGTCGTCACCGCCCTCGACATGAAGGCGCGTCGCGCATCGCTCGTCACCGATGCCGGGCGCGCCGTTTCGTTCACATGGAACAGACGCACCCGGTTTGTGACCGCGTCGCCGCTGCGCAAAGGGGCGCGCGTAGCCATTGTCTATCACCAACCGTTCTTCGGGGAACCATTTGTCAGCCGTGTTTCCGTCGCGGCACCCGTCCAACGCGATGCGCTGTCACGATGACTTATGTTATTCCACTTCATGCGCGGGGTTTCCACCCAGCGCGCCTCTCAATCCTTGGTCAATCCATTTTTATGCCACACTCTGCTCTCCGCCTGATCCTTGTTTTCCTCGCCACGGCCGCGCTCGCTTCCGCGAAGGTCGTCGAACTCGAGCTCACCATCGCCGAGACGGCCGTGAATTTCACAGGGCGTACCGTGGAGGCGATGACTATCAACGGAGGCATCCCCGGACCGACTCTGCGTTTCACCGAGGGCGACACGGCGCGCATCACGGTGCGCAACCGACTCCGCGAAGAAACGAGCATCCACTGGCACGGGCTGCTCGTGCCAAATGCGATGGACGGCGTCCCGCATGTGAACATGCCGCCCATCCCGCCGGGCGGCGTTTTCCACTACGAGTTCCGGCTGCGGCAGGCGGGCACGTATTGGTATCATTCGCACACCGTTTTGCAGGAGCAGCGTGGCGTTTACGGGGCCATCGTTATCGCGCCGCGCGGTGGGGAACGCGTGCGGGCCGACCGCGATTTCGTCGTCGTGCTGGGCGACTGGACGGACGAGCAGCCCCGCGAAGTCCTGCGCACACTTCGGCGCGGGAGCGATTACTTCTCGCTGAAAAAAGGCACGACGCAGAGCATCCTCGGCGCGGCGCAGGCGGGT
>JAYSTZ010000905.1:0-5323 GCA_043719365.1 Verrucomicrobiaceae bacterium
GAGACCCTCTCGATGTCCTTCCGGCGCATCCAGTTCACACCCGACCTGATGCCGAGCGACATCACCGGCACGGACATCATTCAGGAGGATCCCGAGACCGGCCGCCGCACCTTCGTTTTCCAGAAAGGCCCCGTCTTCACCCAGATGCTCCTCGCGGATGAAATCAACCGCACCCCGCCCAAGACTCAGGCTGCGTTGCTCGAAGCGATGCAGGAACGGAGCGTGACGGTCGGCGGTAATACGCTGAAGCTCGACCAGCCGTTCTTCGTGCTCGCGACGCAAAACCCCATTGAGCAAGAGGGCACGTATCCGCTGCCCGAGGCGCAGCGCGACCGCTTTGTCTTCCTCGTGAAAGTGGACTATCCGACCCGCGAGGAAGAGCGCCAGATTATCGCCCGCACCACGGGCAATTTCACCGCTGACATCCAGCCCGTCCTTTCCGGCGCGCAGATTCTGGAGCTACAAAAAGTGGTGCGTAAAGTGCCGGTGCCGGACCACGTCACCGACTTCGTCCTCGACCTCGTGCGCTTTACCCGTCCGAACGAAAAAGACGCGCCCGCATTTATCAAGGAACTGATCGCATGGGGCGCAGGACCGCGTGCGTGCCAGAATCTCATCCTCACCGGCAAAGTCCGCGCGGTGTTGCAGGGACGTTTTCACGTCACCATCGACGACATCGAAGCGCTGGCAATGCCGGTGCTTCGCCATCGCATCGTGCCGACTTTCAATGCGGAAGCGGAAGGCGTGACTGTGGACGACATCATCGCCCGTGTGCTAAAGGCCGTGCCTCGCAAAGAGGCGAAGCGCGCGCTGTAAGCTGACCCTGATAAAACAGTGCCGTCGCGATTGCCCGCGCTCTGACTGTGCGGTAAACTCTCTCTATGAGTCTGACTATTGAACTACCGGACGACATTGGATACCGTCTGCTGGGTGACCCCGCGCACGCGGAGCCGGATGTCCGTCGTGAAATTGCCATCGCCCTTTACCGTGAAGGTAAACTCGCGCCGGGTCGCGCCGCGCAACTCGCAGGAATGGATCGGTGGGAATTCGATAAGTTAATCATCGAACGCAAAGTTCCTTTTCCCATGGATGAAGAGGATGTGCTGAATGAAGTCCGCAATGCTCTGCGTAGTCGCTGATACATCGCCGCTCTTTTATCTCGCGCGATTGGAGCGACTTCATGTGCTGCGTGAGCTTTACGGGACGGTCCTCGTTCCGCCCGCTGTTTGGGCGGAGACACTCGCGGGCGGTCGAGTTTTCCCGAAATTGATGCCGCAATTTCTCGCTGCCGTATCGGAAGGATGGATCAAACTTGCGCCTAGCCCGCAGACTGTTGTGCCTGAGGGTCTGGCTGAGCTTGATGCGGGAGAACGCGAAGCTATCCACCTCGCCACAACGCTCAAGGCCGACCTACTAATGATGGACGAACGCCTCGGACGAAATGCAGCGCGACGCCTTGGACTCACCATGATCGGCACGCTGGGTATCCTCGCCGCTGCAAAGCAAGCGGGGCTCATTACACAGATGAAGCCTTTGCTGGTTTGGCTTCGGAGTGAAACCAACTTCCGTTGCGCTCCTGACCTTGAGCGCGAAGTGCTGGAAGCGGCGGGAGAGAATCTTCTCTAAAAAAAGCATCGTTGCTTTCCCCGATTTCCCGCTAAATGCGCCATCGTGAATCTTGCGGACGCATACTTTCAAACTCGGGCAGAACTCGGCACCGCGCTCTTTGCGCTCAACACGCTTGCGCATGACCTGAAGGCACCGGCGGAAACCGTCCGCACCCTCGGTGAACTCGGCACGAGCTTGCGGGAGCCGTTTCTTTTCGTCGTCGTCGGCGAAGTCAAAGCGGGGAAATCTTCGCTGCTCAACGCGATCTTCGGGCGCGAGTTTTGCCGTGTGGATGTGCTGCCCGCCACGGACAAAGTGTATCTTTTCAAGCACGGCGAGGAGGAGCGCGACGTGCCGATTTCGCCGCAACTCATCGAGTGTCATCGCACCGCGCCCATTCTGCGCGATTTCAACATCGTCGATACGCCCGGCACGAACACCATCGTGGCCGAGCACGAGGCCATCACGCGCCAGTTTCTTCCGCTCGCGGATCTGTGCATCGTCGTCTTTTCCATCGCGAATCCATGGGGGGCTTCCGCGTGGCAGTTCCTCCAGCACGTCCACCGCAAGTGGCTCAAAAAGGTGATTTTTGTGCTCCAGCAGACCGACCTTCGCTCGCCGGAGGAAGTCGCGAAAATCGTCGAGCACATGCAGCAAACCATGTTGCAAAAAGTCGGCGAGCGCTGCCCGCTTTTCCCCGTGTCGGCCCGCTGCGCCTACGAGTCGAAGCACACCGATGATGAAGTAAAACGTGCGGAGCTTTGGGAGAAGAGCGGCTTTGGTGCGCTGGAGGGGTTCATCAATAGCAGCGTCGCCGATGGCACTTCCCGCCATGACAAGCTCCGTAGTGTTTGCCGCAGTGCGCAGGTAATTCTCGACGAGCATGGCAGCCAGGTGCGCGGTGCGGCGCAGACTCTCGATGCTGATTTGAAGCGACTCGAAGAGATTCGCGGCAGCCTTCGAGAGCGAGAGGAGCAGAGCCAGCGGCAGATTGGCGGACTCCTTTGGACCATTGCACAGAACTACGAGCGCGCTCAGTTGCGCGGGGAGGAATTGCTCCGGCAAAAGCTCACATTGGGCAAAACACTGAAGCTCATTTTTGGAGGCTCTGGTTGGGAGAAGTCGTTTCAGGCCGAGCTGGAATCCAAGCAGCGCGAGAGTGCATCGAAGTCTGTCGCCGATGCGCTGGAGCTCATCGAGGCTGATTTGAAGAGCGTCTGGAAGCAGCTCCACGATTTAATGCAGCGCCATTTTGCCGACCAAAGCGGCCTGCCTGCGCTGCCGGATTTCGCCAATCAGCGGAAGGAGTTGTTAAACAAGATCGAGCTGTCGCTCATCGAGCGCGGCGACGGTGCGGCGTTTGAGAGCCAGATGCAGTCGTTGTTTTCCGAGACGACGAACTGGCTTCGCGTTCCGGCTAGTGTCGCTGCGGCGGGTGGCATCGCTGCGGTCATCGCCGCGTCGCTGATGAAGGCGGCGATCCTCGATATTACCATGACAGTGGCCGGGCTTGGGGCGGCGGTCGGCACGCTTGTCGCAGTGGCGAAGCGCAACAAAATCCTGAGCCAATACGCCCGCCAGATGGCCGAGCGCCGCGAGACGATGGTGCGTTCCATCGACGATCACCTGCGCCACGCGTTGCGCCGGTTCTATTTGGAACTCGAACAGACCTTCCAGCCGCTGGAGGCATTCTGCACCTCACAGAAGAAAGTGATGGCTCCGCTCATTACCCGCGTCCGACAACTCGAAGACACGCTCGGCAAATGCAGCGTCGGACTTGGGGCGCTATAACTTTAAATATGAAAACACTGCTCCTTCCGTTACTCGCAATCACCGCAATTGCAGCCGACGCGCCACGCGTAAATCCTCCGGGTTCGCTGCCAAACGATGTCCGGCTCCAGCCGCTGAAGGATCTCGATGGGTATTTCCCGTGGACGCCGCCCTCCTCAGATGCCGCGTGGAAGGGCCGCGCGGAGCAACTGCGGATGCAGCTTCGCGTTGCGCTGGGCATTTTTCCCGAGCCGACGCGGACGCCGCTGAATGCGGTCATTCACGGCAAGGTGGTGCGCGAGGGATTTACGGTGGAGCGGGTTTCCTTCGAGGCGATGCCGGGCTTTTTTGTGTCGGGTAGTTTATTTCGTCCGGATAAGCCGGGCAAATTCCCCGGCGTGCTCTGTCCGCATGGGCACTGGAACGACGGGCGCTTTTACAAAAACGCTGAGGCCAATGTGAAAAAGGAAATAGAGAGCGGCGCAGAGGCTTCGCTGGCAAATGGCTCGGTGCCGCTTCAGGCGCGGTGCGCCACGCTGGCGCGGATGGGCTGCGTGGTGTTCCACTACGACATGATCGGCTACGCAGACTCGCAACAGCTTAGCATGGAACTGGCGCACAAGTTTGCGAAGCAGAGCTCGGTTACGAAGGGCGGGCTCTTTTCCCCGGAGGCTGAGAGCCGCGCACAGAGCATCCTGGGATTGCAGGAATGGTCTTCGATCCGCGCACTGGATTTTTTGGAGACGCTGCCGGATGTGGATCGCACGCGGCTCGCCTGCACCGGCGCGAGCGGCGGCGGCACTCAGACTTTCCTGCTCGCTGCTCTCGATCCGCGATTGGCGGCTGCGTTTCCCGCCGTGATGGTGAGCACTGCGATGCAGGGCGGTTGCACATGCGAGAACTCCAGCCTCCTGCGCGTGGGGACAGGGAATATCGAGATTGCCGCGCTCTTTGCGCCGAAGCCGATGGGGATGACGGCGGCGGACGACTGGACGAAGGAGATGCAAACAAAGGGCTTCCCGAGTCTCGCCAGCCACTGGGCTTCGCTCGGCGCACCGAACAACGTGAAGCTGTTTGCGAATTTGCAGTTTGGTCACAACTACAACCGGGTCTCGCGAATGGCGATGTATGGATTCTTTAACGAGCATCTGAAACTCGGGATTGCGAAGATCGATGAGCCCGATTTCGTGCCGCTTTCGCGCGAGGAACTCACCGTGTGGGATGCAGAGCACCCGGCACCAAAAGGCGGTCCTGAATTTGAAAAACAGCTCTGCAAATGGTGGCAGGACGATGCTCAAGCGCGCATCACTCCAGAACAAACGCGCGCCGCAGCCGAGGCGATTTTCCAGCGGACGCTCGCCAGCGAGAAGGCGACGAGCGACCACGCGGCGCTCAAGAAAAGCGACCGCGGCGACTGGCTGCTGATGCAGAACCTCATCCAAAATGAAGCACGCGGTGAAGCGATTCCTGCGGTCTTTTTCCATCCGAAGAAGTGGAACGGACATACCGCGCTGTGGCTCACATCACGCGGCAAGAATGGCCTGCTCAGCGGCGGTGAACCTACGGAAGAGGTTCTGCGTCTCGTCGCCAGCGGAGTGAGCGTCATCGGCATGGACATGTTGATGCAGGGCGAGTTTCTTGCGGACGGACAAAGCGACACGCCCACACGCCGCGTGAAGAATCCCCGTGAAGCCGCCTGCTACACCCACGGCTACAACCACAGCCTTTTTGCGCAGCGCGTCCATGACGTCCTCAGCGTTGTTGCGTTCGTTCGCGACCAACCGGATCATAAGTCCAAGGCGATCTCGCTTATCGCGCTCGACGAGACTGCATCCATCGCCGCGGCAGCCCGTTCGTTGTGCGGCGATGCCATCAAGCACGCGGCTCTTGGTCCTGTCGGTGACGAAGTAAAATCGCTCAGTAGTCCTTACTTCCAGCCTGCACT
>JAYSTZ010000906.1:0-35732 GCA_043719365.1 Verrucomicrobiaceae bacterium
GATTTTCGGCGCGAGCGATTCTGCGTTTCCGCTGTCGAGAACAGTCACACGTGCACCGAGGGCGCGCAGAAGCTGTGCCGCACTTTCGCCGCTTTCGCCCGCACCGAGCACTGCAATATGGAGACCGGATACGTTCATCGGAGTTTCAATGTTGCCAGGCCCAGAAGCGCACAGACAAAGCTGACGATCCAAAAGCGGGTGACGACGGCAGTTTCCTTCCAGCCGCTCAGCTCGAAATGATGATGGAGCGGTGCCATCCTGAAAACGCGGCGCCCTTCTCCGTATTTCCGCCGGGAGTACTTGAAGTAGAAGCGCTGGATGAGCACCGAGGTAGCCTCGACGACAAATACGAAGCCGATAATCATGAGGAGGAGCTCTTGTTTCACACAGATCGCCACGACCCCGATGGCACCGCCAATCGCAAGCGACCCTGTGTCGCCCATAAACATCTTTGCCGGATGCGCATTCCACCAAAGGAACCCGAGCGAAGCGCCAGCCAACGCCATGCAAAACACGGTCAACTCGCCGGCTTCCGGATAAAAGGGCACCTGAAGGTAGTCCGCGATGTAGTGGTTTCCCGCGATGTAGGCGAGCACGGCGTAGGCAAAGGTCACCGTCAGCGTGCATCCCGTCGCGAGCCCGTCGAGACCATCGGTGAGGTTCACGGCGTTCGAGGTACCCATGATGATTCCCGCGATAAATAGGAACGTCACAGGAACACCCATGTTCGCGATCAGCATCTTTTTGTAGAACGGAACGTACAAAGCGCTCGCCTGGATTTGAAGCTGCGGATCGCTGAGAAAAAACCAGGTCACACCGATCGCAATAAGAAGCTGCACGATGAGCTTTGTGCGTTCGCGAACTCCGGCGGAGTTTTTCTTTGCAACCTTCAAATAATCGTCTGCGAATCCGAGTCCACCGGCCGTCAGCATTGACGCAATTACAAGCCAGACAAACGTGTTGTCTGGGCGCGCCCAAAGAATCGTTGAGACGACTGTCGAGCCGAGCAGGAGAATCCCACCCATCGTCGGGGTGCCCGCTTTTTTGCCGTGAAGGTCGGCGAGTTTATTGACTTCATCCGCGGTGCGAATTGGCTGACCAAACTTGAGCGAAAGCAGCTTCCGAATCGTGTAATTCCCAAACAGGAGAGAGAGCACAAATGCGGTCAACGCGGCGAAGACGGCGCGAAACGTGATGTATTGAAACACGTTCAACGCCTTCAAAAAATCGCTCGTCGCGCCCGCGCTCAGTCTTTCGAGATAGTAGAGCATTAGACCGCTCCTCCTTTCTCCAACTCGATAATCACACGCTCCATGTGTGCCGAACGACTTCCTTTAACGAGCACGGTGTCCCCGGCTTTTGAAAACGAACGCAGCTCACTTGCGGCAGCACTGGTGTCGCTCACGCAAATGATTTTCGCGACCCCTGCCGCCGAGTCCGCGATCCATCGTGGCTCTTCGCCAACGGTAATAATGCAGTCGAGGCTGAGTGCACCGGCGGCTTGTCCGACACGCCGATGCCCGGATTCGCTTGTGGCGCCAAGCTCCCCCATGCGCCCGAGAACCGCGATCCGTCGGCCAAGACCCTGCTGTTTCGCAAGCGTCTGCAAGCCCGCAATCATGCTGTCGGGATTTGCGTTATAGGTGTCGTCAAGAATCGTGAGACCCGCGATTTGCTTTTGCTGGAGACGTCCCTTGCTGAGGCCCGCGTCGCGCAAACCGGCGGCGCACTCCTCCAGCGTCACTCCGAATTCGAGCCCGGCGGCACAGGCAAGGAGTGCATTCCTCACCATGTGCTCGCCGGGTACCGGGAGTTCCGCTTCCACGCACCGCCCAGTGGCATGGATTCGGAATTTGATCCCGGATGAAACTGTTTCGAGGTCCGTCGCGCGGACATCGCCTGTGCTGATACCTGCCGTGACGACGCGCGCAGTACAGCGGGCGGCTATCGCAGGAGAAAAATCGTCTTCGGCATTGAGGAACACCGTCCCGTTTTTTTGGACGGCCGCAGCAAGCTCGCCCTTTTCCTGCGCGATGGCTTCGCGAGTGCCCATGTACTCGATGTGCGCCGTGCCAACGTTCGTGATGATCGCCGCGTCCGGGCGTGCGAGCGCAGCAAGCGGCGCAATTTCTCCGGGATGATTCATCCCGAGTTCCACCACCGCCACTTCGTCCTCGCTGCTGAGTGAGAGCAGGGTGAGAGGGACTCCGATGTGGTTGTTCAAGTTCCCTGCGGTCTTGGCGGTCTTAAACTTTCTTCCGAGCACGGCTGCCGTAAAATCCTTCGTAGAAGTCTTTCCGTTACTTCCTGTGATTCCAATGATTCGCAAGGGCAGGCTGGCCCGGTAGTGTCGGCTGAGTTCCTGGAGAGCCCTCAACGTGTCGAGCACTTCAATCACACCGAATTCCACGGGCAAATTGATGGGTGCTTTTTCCACGATCGCCCCTACCGCGCCGATCTTTGCGGCTTCGCTCACGAACTCATGTCCGTCGAAACTTTCTCCACGCAGGGCGACAAAAAGGTCACCCGATTTTAGCGCGCGGGAGTCGGTGCAAATGTTGGCGACGAGCGCATCCGCGCCGCCGGAGAGCAACCGCCCGCCGGACCAATTCGCGACCTGACTGAGTGGTGTCGCGTCCATTAGTCGTAAGCCTCCCCGTCTCCGCGTCCACGACGCATGTCATCGTTGTTCCAGTTGCTTCTCGGATGACGGCGAGTGACTGTTTCCCGGCGATCCAGCATGGCGCTGGCCGCAATCGCTGCGTCGTCGAACGGAAGTGTGTGGTCCGCAAATTCCTGATACGTCTCGTGCCCCTTGCCCGCGAGAAGCACAATGTCACGAGGCTCCGCCATCGCGATTGCACGATAGATGGCCTCCTTGCGGTCCACGATGATTTCGGGGGTCAGCCGCCGGAAGCCGGGCTTGATGTCTTCAATGATGGCGAGCGGATCCTCTTTCCGGGGGTTGTCACTGGTCACGATTGCAAAGTCCGCATTTGCATCCACGGCGGCAGCCATCTTTGGGCGCTTCGCGCGGTCACGATTTCCACCGCAGCCAAACAGGACGATCAACCTGGCAGGCTGCAACTCACGGAGCGTGCGAATGACATTCACGAGCGCGTCGTCCGAATGTGCATAATCCACAAATACGCGAAACGGCTTCTTCCCCTTCACAGCCTGCACCCGGCCGGGAACGGCTGGCGCATCAGCAATCGCTTTCACCGCATTTCGAACAGGCACGCCCATCGCGTAACAGGACGCAATCGCTGCGAGACTGTTGTAAACGTTGAATGCGCCGATGAACGGCATCTTAACGAGGTAGCTCTTCCCAAGCGCACTGAGCTGATACTGCGTTCCCTCAAACGTCATCTTGATATCGAGTGCGCGGAAATTTGAATTCGCGCCTTGTCCGTAGGTGAAGAACTCCGTGGTTTTCCCAATACGGTCGATGATTCGCGAGCCGAAGCGATCATCGAGATTGATCACCGCCCGGCCCGTCTTTTTTTTCTGCGCTGCAAGCCCTTCAAAGAGTCGCGCTTTGGCGTCGAAATAGGCATCCATTGTTATGTGGAAGTCCAAATGATCCTGACTTAAATTCGTAAATGCCGCGACATCGAACTCCACTCCGCGCAGGCGTTCCTGGACCAGCGCGTGCGAGCTTGCTTCGAGCGCGCACGACTTGCAGCCTGCCGAGCGCATCTGCCACAAAAGCTCTTGTACGTCGGCACTCTCGGGAGTCGTCCGCGTTGCGGGGATTTCGCGATCTCCCACGACGTAGCGGACGGTTCCGAGAAGTCCGCAGCGCATCAACTCGGTGTCGCAGATGTGCTTGATCATGAACGTCGTAGTGGTCTTCCCGTTCGTTCCAGTTACCGCGGCAATCTTCAAAAAGTGGGACGGATGCCGGAAGTACGCGGCGGAAATATCGGCAAGCGCCTGTCGTGGATTGCGCACCTGAATGTGGGTGGCTTTTGTCACCAAACCAGGCTTGTCGCTAATGACGGCTACTGCGCCTTTCGCGATGGCTGCGTCGATAAACTGCGCGCCGTCCACTTTCTCGCCGGAAAGAGCGACGAAAAGCGAACCCTCGACAACATGACGAGAGTCATACGAGACCGCAGTCACATCGCGATCCAGCGCACCGGTGACGGCGAGCGGCGAAATGGACTTCAGGAGAATATCCAACTTCATTGCTTGCCCTCCAATGCCATCTGTTTGCGGTAGGCGAGTTCCTCTGCAACGAGCGCGGGGTCCGGCTTCAAGCCCAGGTATGCAGCGGCCCGCTCGGCAATCTTCGAATAGATCGGCGCTGCAACGAGACCGCCGGAGTCCAGAGTTCCGTTGACCGTCGCACTGTCGTCCACGATGACAATCATGCAAAACCGTGGGGCCTCGGCGGGCATGTACCCAACGAACGAGCAGATGTGATCCTCCTTGGAATACTTCTTTGTTTCGTGATTGTAGATTTGCGCGGTGCCGGTTTTTCCGGCAACACGGAAGCCGGGCACTCGGGCTCGGGTTGCGGTTCCTCCTTTGGCGGTTACTTTCTCCAAAGCCCCTCCGACGTCTTTTGCCGTCTTGGGAAGAATCACGCCCTCGCGCACAATCTGCGGCTTGTATTCAGCCAGGATGTTTCCGCCATCGTCCGTGATGTTGCGAATGATTTGAGGCATGACCAAGTTTCCACCGTTTGCTATCGCGCTCGTCGCAACGACCACCTGGAGGGGGCTGGCCGCCACCTCGTGTCCCATTGGGATGTGAAACATGGAGGCGGCGGTCCATTTCGAAACAGGATGCAGAATACCGCGGGTCTCTCCGGGGAGCGCGATGCCGGTACGCCCTCCAAATCCGAAGTCACGCACGAGTGAGTAGAATCGTTCTTGTCCCAATCGCAGCCCGAGTATTACCGCTCCAATGTTAGAGGATTTCGAGATGATCTCAGAAACCGATAGTTCTCCGTAGGGATGATGATCGGTCAGCACTCCTCCAGGATACGCCCTCCTGCCGTTGTAGCAGAATATCTTCTCGTCGAGGGTTGCAATCCTCTGATTGTGCGGCCCCATGGTATTTAGCGCCCCCGCTGCTGTGATTGTCTTAAAGGTCGATCCGGGCTCATACGCGCCGGAGACCGCAAAATTCAGCTTCTCCTCAGGCTTTGCTTTCTCCGGAAAATTCGGGTTGTAAACCGGGCGGTTGGCCATTGCCATGATCTCTCCCGAGATGGGATCCATCATTAGAACACAGGCGCGCTTGGGCTTGAGCTTCTTGCAAGCGGCATCGAGTTCTTCCTCGACGATTTGCTGAACGCCGAGGTCGATGGTCAGGCGGATGTTTGCACCGTGCTTGGCTGCGCGCTCCGACCCACGGGTCGCGACCAGTTCCTTCCCATTCGCGTCTTTTTGGAAAAAGCGCTGTCCGTCCAAGCCGGTGAGCCACTGGTCCATGGAGCGCTCGATTCCGTCAACACCTCCAAAGGCACCCGATTTGAGCTCTTTCCCATTCTCGTCGTAGTTCGGGACATAGCCGTAGAAGCCCACGACATGAGCCAGCAGTCTTCCTTCCGGATAAATGCGCTCGAAATCCTGCTCGAAAACGACCCCTCGAACATTGGCTTCGGCGAGAGTTTTCGCCTCTTCGAGGGCCTTGAGCTTTTCGGGCTTCCACTTGTCTTTACCCGTCAGGGCACGAACGCGTTCGATCTTCGCGACAATCAACGCTGTTTCCAACTCGGTCGCCTGGCTTTCGGTGATCTTCTTTTTGACGATGACGTAGCGATTCAGCTTTTGGGTTCCGGACTCCGGCTCAAATTTCGCCCTGACATCCGCGAACTCCAGACCGAGCGATTTGGCCAAAATCGTGGCGACCCGATCACGGTCATCGAACTTCACTTTCTTGACGCCGTTTTTGTCCTCAGGCTCCAGTTCATAGAGCAGCGACGTATCTGCAATGACGTTTTTCAGCGGCACGTTGCGTGCAAGCGCGACGCCGTTCGCATCGCGAATCTCTCCGCGCCGGGAGAAGATTTTCGCGCTGCCCTCATAGGCTTTGCAGGCCTTGGCGGTGATTTCGCTGTTGTCGTCGATCGACAGGTGCACGAGCCTTGCAGACAAGCCGGTGAACGCGATGCCGAAGCACGCGCACGCAACCATCGCTCGCGTCTGCAATGACATCAGCGTTTTCCTCCTGCATCATCCTCGGGCTTCTTTCCCGGGGTCGCTTCGCGGCTTGCGACGAACGAGACGCCGTCCTTCCACGCGACGAGCTTGTCGTCGCGGTTTACGTGGATCACGTCCTTCTCCTCCGAAATCTTGCGCAGCTTCATGGTGCCCTCGGCCTGCTTGCGCTCAAGCTTGCTCAGCGACGTGAGGCCATCGACCTCGGCCTTAAGATCTTCGTTGCTGATCTGTAGCCGCGCCAGACGGACTTCCATCTGCTTTACGGTTTTTCCTCCGTTAAAAACGGCGTACTTTACCATCAGAAACTTGATTCCGAATCCGACGAAGCATGCCGCTACGCAACACCCGATGACCCAAGCGGCGATTGGCAGTGATTGTTTGGTCGTCTTATAGCGATTCGACATGATGCGTTAGTTTTGTGAGATGCGCTCTGCTACGCGGAGCTTCGCGGAGCGACTTCTCGGGTTTGTGCGTTGCTCCAGTTCACCAGCCACCACAGGGCGGTTGGTGATGAGCCGAAATTGATAGAGCGGGTTCTTGCGCGGCTCGGGCCATTCCGGCCGATCCACGAATTCGACCGCGCGCTCCTTAAAGAAGTGCTTCACCCGACGGTCTTCCCCACTATGAAAGGTAATGATTGCGATTCGGCCCCCGGGAGCCACCACACGAGTGAACGCATCGAGCCCGGCTTCCAGTACTTCCATCTCGCGATTCACTGCAATCCGCAGTGCCTGAAAAACCCGCGTGGCAGGATGCACGCGACTCTTCTTCGGGATGACGGTTGAAACAAACTCCGCGAGTTGCAGCGTATGGGTGAATGGCGTGCTCACGCGCTCGCGCACGATCCGCGCAGCCACTCGACGTGCAGCCGGCTCGTCTCCCAGGTCGCGGAAAATTGTGGAAAGCTGTTCCTCGCTGGCCGTATTAACGAGGTCGGCCGCAGTCACCGGGTTCAGCGGCGACATCCGCATATCTAATGCACCGTCCCGTTGAAACGAGAAGCCGCGCTCCGGTGTGTCGAGCTGATGGGAGCTCACTCCGAGATCGGCGAGGATCGCATCCACCGAAAAAATCCCGAGGTTTCTCAGCACGCTCTCGATTTCGTGGTAGCTGGCCTGCACCGCGGTAAATTGATCACCGTAGCCTTCAAGCAGCTCCTTCGCATACGCGAGCGCCTCTGGGTCCTGGTCGATTCCAATGACCCGCGCACCGGCTTGCAAAAGAGCTTCGGTGTGACCGCCGCCGCCAAGGGTGCAGTCCACCACGGTCTTCCCGGCTTCGGGCGCGATGTGCTCCACGACTTCGGAGAGCAAAACAGGCAGGTGATAACCGTGCGCGTGTGGGTCGGCGGGCATATAGAATTCCTCCGGGTCGATGGTTGCGAAGAGCGGTTGTGCGACATCGAAGATCATCCGTCGTAGCCCTCCATGAGAATTTTGGCGCGAGTGCGGCGTGGTTCCGAAATCGCATCATAGCGCGCTTCGTCCCAAATCTTGAACTTCACAGTCGCACCCACGAGAACCGCGTTCTTTTTCGTGTCGATGCCGACGTGCTTCGCCCAATCGGATGGCAACGTCAGGCGACCGGCACTGTCGATTTTCACCCGCTCGGTCGTCTTACCCCACTCCTCTTGAACTTCCTCGCGGTCCGCACCCGGAAGCGTGTCCGACCACGCGAGAAACCGCTCCTGCTCGACCTGGGGAAGCACCACTAAATGATCCTTTTTGACGCGGATGTAGAACACCTCGCGCTCCGCGAAACGCCACGCAGACGGCACGGTCACGCGCCACTGCGCGTCAACCGCGTTGCGGTATTCGCGTGTGAAAACGGACTTCTCTGTTGGTGTGTTTGCGGACATGGGCGGCTTGCGGACTTTTGGTAAAGTCCAACTAAGTGCCCACTAAGTGCCACTAAATCCCACTAAAGGTCAAGAACTACGGAGGTCCATTTTCACTAAAATTGAAGATTTTTTCCGACCGCCAGCAACTTTCCCTGCGTGGATGCGGGAAAACACTGCGCAAAAGCCGGAATTGGCAAAGATTTCGCGAGCGGCCGCTTCGGTGAAAATTGTTAAGTTTTTCGTGCATCAAATACTGTTTCACACCCTACCACGCATCGGGCAGCAAAGCGAGAATCGTGTTTGACCCGGCGTCGCGTTTCGGAATTCGATCTTGGAGAAACCGCCCGGCTTAGCCGATGGTGCGCGCGTCGATGCGACTGCTGATCATAAATTACGAGTTCCCCCCGCTGGGCGGCGGAGCGGGAAACGCCACCGCGTGTCTCGCTCGCGAATGGGCGCTCGCAGGGCACTCGGTCGAGATTTTGACCGGCGGCTTCCGGGGACTTCCCGCTCGCGAGGAACGGGACGGCTACAGGATTCGCAGACTCCCGACGCCGCGCGCGGAACAAGGGCAATGTTCGGTGCCGGAAATGTGCATGGTCATGGCCGCGTCCTGTATCGCAGCGGTTTCCGGACCGAAGCCGGACTTGGTGATCGCCTTTTTCAGCATTCCGGGAGGCCCTGCGGCGTTGCTGCTCAGTCTCCTATGCGGCGTGCCGTACATCGTGTCTCTTCGCGGCGGTGATGTGCCGGGGTTCGATGCAAAAAACCTCACCGCTCTTCACGCCATCACAAATCCCCTCACCGCACTGATTTGGCGAAACGCGCGAGCCGTAGTGGGCAACAGCGCCGGGCTCTGCCAGCTCGCACAAAACTTCATGCCGGGACTTACCGTGCCCGAGATTCCGAACGGCGTGGACACCGAACGATTTTTCCCGGTGCCCCGCAAGCAGGACGGCACCTGCGAGTTGCTGTTCGTCGGTCGGCTCGCACCGCAAAAAGGCGTGGACATTCTACTGAATGCGCTCGCTCTTGTCCCCACCGGATGGCGGCTTCGGATCGCGGGCGATGGTCCGGAACGCGAGCATTTATCAGCTTTAGCGACCACACTCGGCCTGGCCGACCGGGTGACTTTTCTCGGCTGGACGCAGCGCGATGCACTGCCGGAGCTCTACCGGAGCGCGGATGTTTTCGTATTCCCATCTTACGATGAAGGCATGCCAAACGTCGTATTGGAAGCGCTTGCGAGCGGCCTCCCGATTGTCGCAACGCGCATCGCTGGAAACGACCAGCTTGTCGTGGATGGTGAAAACGGTGCGCTCGTTCCTCCGGGAAATCCCGGAGCGTTTGCCCATGCTTTGTTTCCCGTAATCGCAGACCGCACGCTGCGGACGGCGATGGGCGAATCCAGCCGGAGAATCGCCGTGGCACGCTTCTCCTGGGCTCGCTCGGCAGCGGCTTACGAGCAACTGTTCTCGGCGTGAAGGCGCGGCATCAATGCCCCGCGCTCGCCGTGCCTTGGATGGCGATTTCGCGGTAGAGGTTGTAGCCGAGCGGTCCGTCTGCAAACTCGAAGCGCAGAGCCACGACGCCACGCAGCTTTGCGCTGGCTGCGATACTGACTTCCGTGGCTCCGGATTTCGTCGGGAGCTTCACGGTCTCGACCGGATTGAACTTCGCAGGCTCGTGCGCAGTGGCCGCGAAGACTGTGAATGCCTGCGATGCACGACCATCAATGTGGCCCGCAAATGTGCGGATTTCAGAAAGGTCGTATCCACCGTGCGCTTTGGCGGTATCCAGCGTGACGGTCAACGAATCACCTTTTCCGTAGCCGCGGAAGGTTTTGCCGTCGTCCAGCGTGGCGGCTTGTGCGGAGCCGTTTCGCGTGGTGCCGTTGAAGAGCGCGCTGGCGTCGCTGCCTCCGCCGGGATTGCTCGCTTTGTCCTCGGTCTTTGCGATGGCGATTCGGGACTTCGGAATGCGAGCTTCGAACCCGTCGAGCGCAGCATTCGTTCGCGGATCGACTTGCGACGGAGCCTCAATGATAAGCACGCCCTTCATCACCCGCCAGTGACCCGGAAATGTGCAGAGGTAGGGATATTCACCCGGTTCTTTCGGAGCGTCGAATGTGAGTTCGGCCCTCGTGTTTGGCGCGACGAGTGGCGTTGCGAAAAGGACTTTCGGCGATACGGGGACATAGTTTTGCGCCATGCCTTTCGGGTCGGCGGCGAGCTTGTCGGCGAGCGCTCCGACTTCCTCTTCAGCGCCCCGGGCAAGCAGCACGAAATTGTGCATCATGAGGTCCGGGTTGTCGAAAATGAGCCGCACTTTTGCGCCCGGCTTTGCGCGCAGTTCGCGTGGTGCGAAGATCATTTGATTCGGCACGGCCTGCACTCGCAGTGCCTTCCCGAGTGCGGCGGTTGTTTTCTCCCACTCGGCGGAAAATGCGGCAAGTTGTGCGTCGTCGGAGGCCAACCGTGCGCCTGAGAGTTTTTCGCCGATTGGACTAAAAAGATACACCGCCGGTGGCGCGGCGCGGAGCTTGCGATATGCGATTTCCAGCGTGTTCAGTCCGGGTTGTAGTTCAAGGCGGGCTTGCTGTTCACTGGTCCACTGCGAGTCGAATGAGAGCACTTGCACACCGTTGAGCGACACGTCGAGATAGCTGTATCGCAATGCAAGCACGGCGGGCTGCGCAGCATCGCTACGGATGAATGTCTGATAGACACCCTCGCCGAGATTATTCCATTTTCCCAGTAATGCATCCTTCGGGATTTCGAGCACCGGCACGCTGCTGGCGAGCCGCGGCGCGGTGCCTGCGGAAAGATCCGCAAGCATCTGTTTCACGCTCACGTTTTGTTCAGCGTGGAATGAGTGGACAAGTTTCTCGACCGCGGGAAATGCCGGACGCAAATGAGCGATGGCATCCACGATTTCCATGCGCACCCGGGGATGTGCGTCGGTTGCGACGCTTTCCAAAAGCGTAACGAAATCCGGTAGTCTCGCTGCCTGCAAACGGACGAGATGCACAGCGGCGGCGCGATGCAGCGGCGACTGCGATTTCAATAATGCTGCAAGCAGCGCAGGCCGCGTTTCACCAAGGCCTTCGCACACAAACAGCGACTCAAGCATCGCTTGGTCGTCGGTCATTTTTCCAGCCACCCATACATCGACTGCAGCGAACGCGGGCTTGCCGAGCTTGCGCAATTCGACGCGCGCGTGATGCCTCACGATGTCCTGCGGATGCGAGAGCAACGCGCACAATTCCTGCGCACCGCGACCTTCAATGACCGGCCAGTCTTTGACGACTGGCTTCGCATCATAGACGACCCGCCAGATGCGTCCTTTTGTGTGATTCCAACGCGCATCGCGCATCGGGTTTTGCGCATGGCCGATAATCGCGCTCGAGAAATCCGACACGTAAAGCGCACCGTCGAATCCAAAGTTCACATCCACCGGACGGAACGCTGGGTTTTGCGATGAAAGCAAATCGAGCCGGTCGCTGCCTCGCACCGCGCCCTGGCTGAAGTCGCATTTTGTGAGCGACACCACATAGGGCCCGAGCAGGACACCGCTGGCGATTCCCTGCTGATATTCGTCAGGAAAGTTCGGGCTGGAGATGCTCGCGGCTCCGCTGCCTTTGCCATAATCGAGCAGCTTTCCGTAGGCATAGGGCTGGTAGATTCCAAGCGGCGTCCATGTCAGCGGCAAGCCGTCGAGCACGTCGCCGCCACCATACATTTGGAAAACATTTCCCGTTCGATCAAACGTCACGCGCCACGGATTTGGCGTGAGGCTCTGCCACTCCGTCTCAATGCGCCCCGTGCGCATGTTTTGGCGATACGTCGAAGAATCGAATCCGCGATGAACTCCAAACGGCGTCTCGAATTGCGAGCGATGAAAAACACCGTCGGAAAACCACACACCGCCCGTCGGGTCCGTAGCCACCATTCCGCCGTGGTGCGAGTCGGTGACATCGAGCCCGCGCAGCGCTTCCGTCTTCGTATCCGCGCGGCCATCGCCGTCCGTGTCGCGCATCAGCCAGTGGCGCGATTGCTCGCCGATGAGCGCGCCGTTTTCCGTAAATGCGATGCCGTCGAGAGCGTCGAACCCGCCCGCGAAAGTCGTGCATTGATCGGCTTTTCCGTCGCGGTCCGTGTCTTCGAGGATGATGATTTTGTCCTCCTGCGGCTGTCCCGGAACGGTGTGAGGAAAGCTCGGCATCGTCACCACCCACAGCCGTCCGCGTGCATCGAACGAAATCTGCACCGGCGCGCGAAGCTCGGGAAATTGCTCCTCGGAGGCGAAGAGATTCAGCGAATATCCCGGTGCGACTTTCAAGTCCGCCTGCATCTCCGCAGGCGGCTTCACCGTCCCCACTCCGCTGTTCGATCCGCCCTTCGTCACCTGCGGCAACGGCGCGAGCGCGATGAACGGAAGTTCCGCAAATTTCACACTCTCGCTCGCCGCGACTTCATGGACGAGCGCATCCGCTTTTGAAATGCGCTGGAGATACAGCGGCAAATCTGCGGCGCGTTCGTTCGGACGCTTCCGCTGGCCGTAATAAAGAATGCCGTTCTTCGGGCGCACGACTTCCGCCGTGTAATACGCAAGCTGCGATGCCGCTGCGGCGACCTCTTTCACTCGCGCTGCATCCGCCTTCGCTGCCGCCTCGCCCGCGAGCGCCGATGCAATAATGGGTGCCATCGCCCGATTGCCGGCGTCGTTGAGATGGATTCCGTCCGTCGTCAGAGGCACCGCGCTTTTTGCATAGTCCGACTGGCTCGCCGTGAACAAATCCACAAAGATTGCACCGCGCTTTTTCGCAGCCGCTTCCAGCGCATCCGCGTAGAGCTTCACCACCGCCGATCTCGCGGAATCGCCTTCCGTCGCGATGGGCGAGAGAATTACAAACTTCGCCTCCGGATGCAGCCGCGCCAGTTGATCGAGATAACCGTCGAGCGCGGAGCGAAACGCCGGCAGTCCCGCCGCACCAGCAAATGATTCGTTCGAGCCATAGCCCAGCACGACCACCTTCGCCGGCCACGCTGAGAGAAGCTCTTTCATGTGGGCCGCGTAGCCCTCGGCGCGCAGACGGTTTGCCACTTCATCGCCGGTCCACGCGAGGCTGCGGAAATGCACATTCTTTCCGGGAGTCGCGAGTTGCACCCGCGCCTCCATCTCGCCGTGCTCCAGCAGTCTTTCCACCATGGAATTTCCATAGAAAAGGACGGTGTCTTCCGGCTGAAATGCAATCTCTGCGCGCACCGCAGATGCAGCAAGGAAGAAAATGGAAGCCTGACGAAACAGGCAGGAAAATCGCTCGAATGATGGCAACATGCGCAGTTCATGTCGGTTCAAAGCGGGCCATGCAATGTCCGGTTTTTCTCCGGGGAACGCGTCATCATCTTTTGGTTTTCATGCAGGAACGGTTCTGCTTTGCTGGATCATTTTACACTATGAAATACATCGCCGCCTCTCTCCTTTACGCATGCACCGCAGCTCTCGCCGCGAAAGCTCCGGTCAAAAACGAATCGTTCACTGTGCGCCCCCTGCTTACGGCGACGGTCCTCCCCGAGACCGTGCTGCCGATCACTGTGGATGCGCGGCAGTGGGGCGTTTTCACGATTGCGGAGATTCTTCCGCACGGCAGCGCGGTGAAAAAAGATCAGGTCCTCGTGCGGTTTGACGATGAAGACTATCTGAAGAAGCTCCGTGATGCAGAATCCGCCGCCGCTGCGGGCGAACTCACGCAGGCCAACGCAGAAGCGGAATTCATCACTGCGGAAAAGTTTTTGCCGATGCAGTTACAAGCCGCGAAGATCAAGGCGGAGGAGGCGGCGGAAGCGTGGGAGTATTTCAAAACCGTTCGTCGGGAATCCGACACCACCCGGGCAAATCTCATGCTGAAGCAGTCCGAGCTCCGGCTGGATGCGGAGCGCGAGGAGCTCAAACAACTGGAGAAGATGTACAAGGCCGACGACCTGACCGAAAACACGGAGGAAATCGTGATGAAGCGCCAGCGCGAAAGCGTGAAGGCCGCGGAGATCAGCCTCGAACTCACGAAGCTCAGCCACAAACGACAGATGGAGGTTTTGCTGCCGCGGGAGGCCGTGGCTTTGGAGCGGGATGCGCTCTCCTCGTCGATCACGATCAAGGAGCAGGAACAGAGCATCCCACGCAGCCTGAAGCTCAAGCGCATGGCCCTCGAAGACGCCCGCGTTGCCGCAAAGCGCGCTGCCGAAAACCTCGCAAAGCTCCAGTCGGAGAAACCGATGTTCGTCATCAAGGCTCCTGCCGACGGCTATTTCTACTACGGCAACATTCAGGACGGCCGCTGGTCTCCGGGCGATCCCGCGAAAGCTCCGGCGGTGCTCGTGCCCGTGGCTACTCGCCGGCCGTTCGCGGTGATTGTTCCGAGCAATGCGACAATGGTGCTGGAATCGACTGTAGATGAAGCCACGGCGCGTTCGCTGAAGGCCGATCTTGCGGGATTCGCGAGCTTCACAGGGCGCGCGGATGGTTCTTTCCCGGTGAAAGTTTCGAATGTTTCCACGACCCCGGGCGTGGATGGGCGCTACCGCGTCACGCTGAGCGGTCAATACCCTGCTGACATCCCGTTGGTGGCGGGCACGACCGCATCCGCCCAAATCATCGCCTACCACAAAGACGCCGCGCTGAGCGTCCCGTTGAAAGCATTGAACCCAACGAACGACGGAGGCTGGGAAGTCGAGGTGGAAGAAGCCGAGGGAAAAACGAAACGCGTGCCGGTAAAACGCGGCATGACCTCGGGCGACAAAGTGGAGATCCTCTCCGGCCTCACGCAGGACCAGTCCGTCATCACGCCCGGAGCATGAGAAGAATGATTTGCGCCACGTTTCTCGCGGGGACGGTCGCGCTGGTTGCGGACTCCGCCGTAGTCGATAGCCGCGTGCTCATACCGAAAGAGCAAGCGACTCTCGCTGCGGTGAATGCAGCTATTACCAAAGGCGTGGACTTTTTAGTTGGCAAACAAAACGCCGACGGCTCCTTTGGCGGCCCCACCCGCACGAAAGGTCTCAACATTTATGCACCGCTCCCCGGCGCGCAGGACGCCTACCTCGCAGGGACAAGCGGCCTGGCGATTTCCGGGCTTGTCGATGCGCGGGATTCGCGCCCGGAAGTGAAGGCGGCGATCGACAAAGCGGAAAAGTGGGCGCTCGCCAAATTGCCGGAACTGCGACGAGCCGATCCCACCACGACTTACAACGCCTGGGGTCATGCGTACGGCTTGAGGGCAATTTCGCGCCTGTATCAATCCGCTGCCGGTGACGTGACGCGGCAGGCAGCGCTCAAATCGCTCGCGCAACAGCAAATCGGGCTGGCCGACCGATATGAATACCTGAATGGCGGTTGGGGATACCTTCATGTATTCGAGGATTTGCACACGCAAAAGCCCACCGGCATCACCACTTCGTTCACCACCGCGAGCGTGCTGCTCGCCATGCATGAAGCCCGGGAAACGATGGGCATTACGCTCGATTCCAAAGTCGTAGCGACATCGCTCGATTCGATTCGGCGTCAGCAGTTTCCCGATTTCACCTACGCTTACTCCCACAGCCACCGGCTCGCCCCGCAAAATGAGATCAACCGCCGGAATGGCTCGCTCGGTCGTTCGCAAGCCTGCAACGCAACGCTCCGGGCATTTGGCGATCCGAAAATCACAGACGCGGTGCTGACAAGCTGGGCCGACAACTTCATCGAGTTTGAGCACTGGCTCGACTACGGACGCAAGAAGCCCGTGCCCCACGAATCCACGTTCAAAATCGCCGGATACTTCTACTATTACGGCATCTACTATTTCACCGTATCCGCGCGCTATCTGCCAAAGGACAAGCAGCGCGAACTTGCCAAATCCCTCGCGAGGATCATCCTCACTCGGCAGGAAAAAGACGGCTCGTGGTGGGATTATCCGCTCTATGACTACGGCCAGTCTTACGGAACCGGCTACGCTCTGATGTCGCTCGCATGGTGCCGCGACGCCATGAGCGATCCGGTCAGCCAGTGACGGAACACCGGTTGCCGGAAACTCGCGTTTAGAAAGTGCAATTCGCACGGCTTTAGTCCACGTTGCGCGAAGTCCAATTGTCGCCAACATCACCAAGTCCACGCCGCCGCACGCGCGCTCCTGCTGCACAGCCTCAGCTTCCCGCTGTGTCTCCGCCGCGCGTATTGCCGCCTGGAATTCCACCGGGCGTGAGGCCCCGGCGTCCCTCGGGAAAAGGCTTCCGATTTAAGTCCCTGCTCCCGCATTTGGGGCTCGTGCTGCTCCTGCTCGGGTTGTGGTTCGCGATTCCGCGAAAACCTGGAGAGGTGGCTCCGGGAGAGATGGAATCAACCGTGCCTGTAATCGTCGTGGATGCAGGCCACGGAGGGCATGACAACGGGGCGACCCGAAGCGGCATGGTGGAGAAAGACCTCGCGCTCGACACTGCACTAAGGCTGGAACGATTACTGATCTCACGGGGCTTTAAAGTCGTGATGACGCGGCGAGACGATCGGTTTCGAACGCTTTCCGAGCGCTCGCAAGTCGCCAACGAAATCCCACGGGCACTATTCGTCAGCGTTCACTTCAATGACAATGCAACTGCAAGCGGTGAGGGCGTGGAGACGTTCTACGCTTCGGAAAAGGTCGTCGGTTCGGGAACCGGTCTTTTTGCAAAGCGAGTGGAACCGCCGCCGGCCGACAACGGGGAGGGCTTTGCGCAAGCCGTTCAGCAGGCACTTGTGTCGCGACTCGGCGTCATGGATCGCGGCGTAAAAAGTCGGCCTCTCGCAGTGGTTCGGCACACGCGATGCCCGGCGGTGTTGGTGGAAGGCGGCTTTATGAACAACCCCGCCGAGGCGCGCAGACTGAAAGACACGGGCTACCGGGAAAGACTGGCGAATGCCATCGCGGAAGGCGTCGCGGCGTATCATCAGAGCCGGGTGCTCGCGACCGGGCCCACGCAAGCGACACGGTAGCGTAGTTGCCGTTGCGAATCGTTCACCCTCGTTCTACCCGTCATTTTTCTGCCAATAGTAGCGCCTCTCATTGGGCATAAAAGGATCTGCGGACCGCTCGTCACGGGCGATCTCATTTCGCAAAAATAATCAGACCCTAGTTTTGTTGTTTTGAAGGAGGGCTTCGACGCGTCTGGAGCTGGCGACGCAAACGGTAACGGCGGTGGAGAAGTAGCGAATCGGGAAAAGGGCGGAGGCAGCAGCAGCAGGCTCCCGTGTTACAAAGCTGGGTGCCTGCACGGGGCGAGACGCGATTGACCGGCATTCCATCGCGGCACCCGGCGCACGGGTGTCTCACAGAAATACTCCCAAAGAAACCGCTTGTCACAAGCGGCTCTCCCGCCACATTGGACTCACAAGTAATGGCACAGTCTCGCTAGGCAAACTATCGGGAACCGGGCCAGCCATCCCAATCTCCAATGAACAAAATCCTCTTAGCACTTCTCCTGTCCTGCGGCATCGCCATGGCCGAGCAAGTTGTCTTTACCGAAGTAATGTACAATCCGCCGGCGGGAAAGCCGGAGTACATCGAAATCCAGAACCTCACCAGCAATCGCCTCGATATGGCGCAGTGGAGGATTAGGGATGCAGTGGACTACACGTTTCCAGCATTCGCGGGAACGGCTGCACATTTCCTGAATGAATACGAGCGCATCGTGGTGAGCTCGGCGGACCCGGCGACGACGCGTGCGGCTTATCCGACGATTCCGCCGTTTATCCGCGTATTCGGACCATGGTCGGCGACGACGCAGCTCGATAACTCGGGCGACCATATCATACTAGAAGACGCGGCGGGAGCCCGGATTTGCGAGCTCAATTATGGCGACAATGGAAGGTGGCCGGTGGCGGGAGACGGGACGGGGCATTCGATCATCGTCATCAATCCGAATCGCAAAATCGACGATTGGCGAAATTGGAAATTGAGCCCACGCAATGGCGGTTCGCCGGGCAATCCCGAAATTACAGTCGCGGAGGAAGTCGCGGCAGGTAGTTCTGAACTCAATGTCGTCGATTTCGTGACGCCTGTGAATTATACGAGCGCTTGGAAATACTGGCGCGACCCGGTGGACCCAGACGGCGCGAACCCGGAGGGAACGTGGAAGAGCACCACTTTCAACGACGCGGCGTGGGCATCTGGGAACGGATTTTTCGGTCAGGAAAACAACGCTCCACTTCTGGCCGCGATTCAGACTTCTTTCGCCACCGGGTATGTCTCCAGCACTTACACTTACTATTTCCGCACGACCTTTAACTGGGCCGGTCCCACAACGGGCACGGCCTTTGTAGTGGACCAATACGTGGATGATGGCGTGATTTACTGGCTCAACGGCCAGGAACTCAAAGGGCCGAATCTTGGGCGTGTGCGCATGAACGCAGGCCTCGCGACTCATGCCACGATTGCCAATGCTTTGCCAGGTACGGGAGATGCCATTGATGAACGGGATGCACTGACCGGTTCGGTGGACGGGCAGTTGGTCTCCGGCACAAATTACCTGTGCGCCGAGGTGCATCAGGGGAGCACAAACAGCAGCGACATTTATTTCGGGGCTAGGATAAAAATCGGGCGCCCGCCGCCCGCAGGCGTCACGATCAATGAAGTGAAGCCGGCTGCGGCGGCGGGCGGCGGCTTTGTGGAGTTCTACAATCCGACCGGCGCGGCAATTGATTTGAACGGCTTTTACGTCACCGATGCGGCGGCGAATCTCACGAAGTATCAGATCACCGGTTCGCTCGTGGTGCCTTCGCTCGGTTTCGCAACCATTGGGTATTTTGAGTCGAACCTCGGCATCGCGAACCCCGCGACGATCATTCTCACGCGGCCAGACGGGATTACGAAGCAGACGGGCGTGACTCTTTCAAATCCTCCGGTGGACGGACGCAGCATCGGGCGCAAGCCGACTGGCGGTTCGCAGTTCTACTACTTCGCGTCGCCGACTCCGGGTGCGATCAATGCGGGCCTGCTGGCGGGAAACGTGGCGCTCAAATTGAGCGAGGCACATTTCGGTGCGACGGGCGTGGACTGGGTGGAGTTTGGAAATCCTACGAGCACGGTGTTTAACGGCGCGGGGTACTTCGTCGCATCGAAGAAGGATTTCACGGACAAAGTCGCGATTCCCTCTTTGGTTGGGGCGAACGGATTGGCGAGTGTAACAGTGAATTTCGCGACGGATGGCGGCGGCGATGTGCATCTGTTTTTGATCGATGCGGGCAACAACGTCTTGGACAGCGTCGAACTGACGCGCCGTGCGGGACTCGACTCCGTTCAGCGGTTCCCGCTGACTTCGACAGAATGGTATAATGCCGCTACCGCGACGCAAGACACGGCCAACAATCCCGCGCGGCACGACGAGATCGTGATTAACGAAATCATGTTTGCACCGCCGTCCGGGCATGAACAAGGGCAGTTTATCGAGCTCTACAACAAGAGCGCGGGGCCGGTCGTTCTCACCGGATGGCGGCTCGTGGACGGAATGGATTTCAATTTCGCGAGCGGTACCACGCTGGCGGCTGGCGCTTATTTGGTCGTGGCAAAAGACCCTGCTTACATCACCGCCAACTACGGCGCGGTGGGAAGTCTGTTCGGTCCGGCGAGCGGCGGTCTGCGCAGGAGCGGCGAGCTCGTTCGATTGGAAGACGAGCGGCGCAACCTCGCTGACTCGGTCGATTACCAAGTGGGTGGTCAATGGCCGAGCGAATCCGGCGGGGAAGGTAGCAGCTTGGAGTTGCTGAATCCCAACATGGACAACAGCCAGCCGAGCAGTTGGCGCGCGAGCAATGAAAGCAGCAAGGGGACGTTCTCGACCTACAGCTATACGGGACTCTATCGCGAGTTGCGTGGCGCGACCTCCCCCGTGAATGGCAATCCTGCCATTCTCAGTAGTATCAGCGAAAACCGGGAACTCCTTCTCAACCTCGTCAGCGACGGGCACGTAGTTTTGCGCAATATTTCGTTCGCGCCAATGACTTCACCGGGGACGAATTTGCTGACGACTGGCACAGCGACATCGCACACTGGCAGCGGCGCAAATGGCTTTCACTGCACAGGCACGCACTGCCTGAGCGACACGCTCGCCGACGGTTTTCATCTTGTCAGCGCGGGCTCCGGCGATACCAAGGCGAACAAAGTCGAGGTGGACATCACGAGCATGTCGGCCAACGTAAACTACACGCTTTCGTTTGAGGCACGCTGGGTTTCTGGAATGCCGCTCATGGTCGCTCAGACTTGGGACCGCAGCTTTGGTAAAGTCTTCCGTTTTTCCATGCCAAACAACCTCGGCACGCCCGGCAGCGTGAACTCGCGCGTCATCGCGGCACCGCCCCCGACCGTGGATTCGCTCACGCATTTTCCGGTCGTTCCGACGTCCACGCAGGCTGTCACCGTGACTGCAAAAGTGACGTCCGCTGCCTCACTCACCTCAGTGAATTTGTTCGAGCGCACCGACTTGCTTGCTGGAGGCGGAGCATTTAATTCGGTCCCGATGAACGATAGCGGAACCGGCGTTGACGCGTTGGCGGGCGACGGCATTTGGTCGGCGTCCGTGGCCGCGAAAGGCGACGGAACAATCACGCAATTTTACGTCCGTGCGACGGCGAACAACGGTCAGTTCAACGACCTGCCGCGCAATGCGCTCGGCGTCGCCCCGGTAAATGGGTCGGTGCTGGAAGTGCCGGCGCGTCCTGCGATGTGGATCGTGGATAACTCCCCGCCAGCCACGGCACCGGGAATTCTCGTCGAGCGCTACATCCTCACTCAGTACGACCGCGCCTCGCTCGACACCGCCACGGGTTACAGCGCGTCGCGGGATTTCAATTTCCCCCGCATGTCGAACTTCGGCTTCAACGCGACGATGATCTACAACGAGAGCGACTGCTTCTATAATTGCGAGATGCGCAAAGGCGGCTCGCCGTGGACTCGCGACGGAGGGAACGGGATGTCGCGAATTCGCTACAAGCCACCGGGCGATAATCAGTGGCGCAACCGTAGCAAGAGCGGCATCGACAACGACGCGGGCGGCGCAAACCGTTTCCACAATCGCGTTGTCCGCTACATGCTCCACACGGTCGGCTACCCGATTCCGGACTCCGAGTTCTGCCAGCGAATCATCAATGCCGACGGCCCCGGACTCGGCGATGATCAGGAGCAAACGGATGATGATTTCTTCGACCGAGCTTACGCCGATAACAACCAGGGCCAGTTGTTCGAAATCGACGACGCTTGGTTCATGTATGACTCCAATAGCATGGACGACCGGTTTCAAGCGGATCAAGTCACCGGACGCTGGGTGCTCGGCGACTGGGCCAATGCCTCCATTGTCGCGCCATCGGAGGAAAGCCCGATCTATTTCCACAGTAACTTCCCGTTGCGTTTCCCGGAGGCACGCTACGACTACGCCGCTCTCTCGCAGTTCATCAAGACCGTTTACAACAACAATGTGAACATTAATGCGCAGGCCCAGGCAACGCAGGACGCATGGCGCGAACAAGTGGAGCGGCAGATCGATGTGGACCGCGTCGCCGCCTACGCAGCAGCCCGCGGTTACATTGGTGATTGGGACAATTTCACCCTCAATCGCGGCAAGAATGGATACTTCTTCCGCCGTCCGACCGATGGCAAATTTGAGTTCCATCATTGGGACAGCGACCTCGGGTTCTCCGTCGGCGAAGTCGTGATCGGTAATGTTGGCGGCACTGGATTTACAAACCTCTCCGGCACGCCGTATTTCCGCCGTTCGTTCCACTATTATCTCTCGAAATTGCAGAGCAATATCAACGGCGGAAGCTCCCGCATGGCGACATTTCTCGCCGCGATGAACTACCAGAGTGCCAATGCCGACGGCCTCGCTCCGTTTAAGACCGCAGTTTTCGACTACACCGGATTTTTCACCGCTCGCGACGCCCTCATCACTACCGAGATCAACTCATTCGGAGGCACTAACACCACACGGCCGGCAAGCATCAGCACGTTTAGCAGCCAGACCGTTACCACGCCGCTCTTCACGCTAAATGGCGAAGCGCCCGCCGGCGTATGGGCCGTCGATGTCCTCAACCATCCGGAAGGCGTCTTTGCATGGGTCCCAACCACCGCAAATGCCGGTCTTTGGACGATTGCAAACATCGCACTCGCCAGCGGCGCGAACAACTTCACTGTCCGCTTCCTTGCAAAGGACGGCACTGTCACTTCCACTCTGCCATTCTCCGTCACGCTCAATGGAAATGGACCGCCAATCGCCCGGCTCACGATGGACCCGAGCTCGGGCAATCTTGCGCGCAACGAGTCCATGAACTTTAGCGGAGCGACGAGCACCGACCCCGAAGGCGGAGCGCTCACATTTACGTGGACTGTCAATCCCAGCGTGGGTGCAGTCCTCACGCCGACCGGCAATACGGCGACCGCGCGCTTCACAGTTCCCGGCAGCTACACGGTGACGATGAGCGTCCTCGATGCGGTCTCGAACGTGCGTTCCGCGAGCCGCACGCTCACCGTGTATGACACAATCGACTTTGCGCCGTTCTCGCCCGGCCTATCGCTTCCTGCGGGTTACGCTGCCCAAAATGTCGAGTATCGCGACAGCTACTCGCCAAACACGTGGTACTCGCTCGAAGACAACACGGGGCGCATCCTCATTCAGATCACAGACGAAATCGCCAGGCCGCTCACCGCGCCGTCGGCGGCGTTCCCGCTCATCACCCGCGACCTGCCCGACGCCGCGAATTTCATCCTGCAAACCGAGGTCACGCCGCAGTCCCGAGAGTTCGGAAACTGGCAGTCCGGATTGTGGATTGAAGTCGTGGAATCCGGCGTCGCCGTGCGTTACACCTTTAGCCTCGATGGCGGCACCAACGTCAGCATCCGCCGCGCGGCGAACCCATCGAACTTCACCCAAATCTCGACTGCGGCACACACCGGCAGCGGAGCCACACTGCGCATCCGCCGCAACGGAACGTCGCTGATTTTTGAAAGACGAGGCGCTGACGGATTGTGGGGCTTGGTATTTACCCAATCCATCCCCGCAGGCTCGATCGCAAACACGGGCGGCATCTTCGCCGCCACGTCGGTCGCCACGAGCGCACTCACCGCGTTTGATTACATCCTTCTGAGCGATCCGACAAATGCCACCGACGTGCTCTCCAGTCTGCGCATCACCGAAGTCATGTACAACCCATCGCCGACCGGCGTAGAATACATCGAGTTCCGCAACGTTGGCGCACAACCCATTAACCTCAACGGCGTCTATTTCGACATCGGCTCGCCCATCGCGACGCTCGGCGCACCCGACACCGCGTACACATTCGGAAACGAAATCCTCAATCCCGGAGCGTACATCGTAATCACCGAAAACATTGCCACATTTCAGGCACTCTACGGCAACTCCATACGTCTCGGAGCTGCATGGACCAGCGGTTCGCTCAACAACGGCGGCGAGCGCATCACGCTTCGCGACAGCTTCGGAAACACGATCCAAAACACCCACGATTTCGACTACGACGACATCGCCCCCTGGCCTCTCACGCCCGACGGCACCGGACCGTCGCTCGAAGTCATCAACGTCCAGGGCAACTACAGCCTCGGCACCAACTGGCGCGCAAGCGGCGAACCCGCAGGCAGCCCCGGACGCACCGGCGTAGGCCCCGACTCGGACGGCGACGGAGTCCCCGACAGCATCGAAGCGCTCTTCGGCACCAACCCGAACGACTTTAGCTCCCGCCCCGCCGCAGTTCCGACACGCGCTGTGAATGGCGACGTCACAATCGCCTGGCCGAGCGTCAACGGAGTCGATTATCGGATCGAGAAAAGCGAAGACCTCGTCACGTGGATGACGCTTGCGACCGTCAACGGCATCGGCAGCTACATCGACACCACAGCGCCTGCCGAAACGAAGCGATTCTACCGGGTTGCCGGAGTGTTGCCGTGATGAGTCGGCGGCGACAAATCGGAAACTTGCGTCACTCCGCGATCCATTTGGTGTAATCACGGGGGCCGAAGTAACGATAGCCGCGACTCTCATCGGGAGTGCCTGAAAGGAGGCTCTGTATGAAGCCATTTTTTTCCACCTGCACGGTGTGGAGGATCGCGCGATCGGGGTTTCCGTGCAGGAGAAAGCGGATGCGTCCTTCGAGGGCGGCAATGTTCATAATGTCGCCAGCTTTCGTGGTCATGAAGGTGAAGCTCTTTTCGAGGTCGGTCTGCATCAGTTGGCTGCGATACCATGTTCCGCCGGTCGCGCTCACGAAGGGCTTTCCATTTAGCAACGCGATGTCGTCGTGATACGCGAGCACGCAGAGGCGGTGGTCTCGCTTGGGCGTTGAGAGCCACGCGGCGAGCTTGTCGCCGTGGCCGAGCGCGGGGTCGTAGCCGTACGTGGCATCCAGAAAGGCGATGCGCGTGATGTCCTCGGGGATAGCCGCGACGGCATTGATATAGCCGAAGATGAAACTCCCGCCGCCGCTGTGGCCGCTGAGTGTGATCCGCATCTTGCCATCGCCGGCCTTCGCACGCACGGCGGCGACAACTTCGGGAATCAGCGCGTCGGTGTTGGCCCCGCGCCATTGGGGCCAGGCGAGTTGCCGGGACTCGACGTACGCGATGACAAATCTCCGGGTGGGCACCTTCTCCCGCACGAACCGGATCTGCGCACCGATATGCTGATTATCGAATTTCGTATCCACTCCAGCGGACGGCTTTTTACCTGCGGTCTGCTCGATCGTGCTGCCGTTCGGCAGGGCGTAAATCACGAGCTCGATCGGTAACGCGGCGTCCGTCTCACGGTAAGCGGGAGTATTGATCATAATGCGCACTCCGGGCTCGTGCGTGAATGTGACCGTGTGTTCGCCAAACGGTCCCGGAGTTCGTTCCGGGGCGGCCCCGGAATCATCATATCGGGGGACTGCGATGACGCCTTCGTCGCTCAGCAGCGGAGCGAGCTCCGCGTCCCTGAGAACATCCGCGACTTTGCGCGGACCGCCGTCCACCGTCATCGCCTGCTGCACAAGCCGGATGCCGTGGCTGTAATCCACCCACGTCTGCGCGTGCCCCGTGAAGAGCGGCTGGATGGGCGTGCCGTCGAGCCGTTGCAAGCCGTAGATGGCCACCTTGCCGGGAGCGGACGCAAGGGCCGCAGAGATAACGACGTCCTTCTTCCCGCCCGCAGTGAGCTTGCCGAACGGGTGGTCCTCGCGCTGTGCGAGACGCTGCGCGCGCAAGAGATTGTTGTGATCGCTAAATACGGCGACGCTCGTCATCGCAGGATTGGGCGGGAAGTTCTGCGGCGCGAGTTTTACCTGCGCGGCCAGATAGATGTCGTCGGTCATCTTCCGCGTGGGCAGCGTGCATCCAAGCCGCTCGGCGATGCGCTGCGCAGAAATCGGCGTGAGCGGAGCGAGGAAATAATCCGAGTCGGTCCCCACGGCGAGGTAGTCGGGGGCGACGAAGAAAGTCGCGGTATGTGCGAGAAGTTTCACCGTCACAGGCTGAAGCCTCCGAAGAAAATCAGGCACATTTCCGGCAAGGACCTGCGCGGTGATTTCCTCCTCGCGCTCCGCGATCGGAAGCTTCGCGATGCGCGTGATAAAATCCGCGCTGCTCCAGCCCGTGGCGGGGCGCGGCGGTAGCGGGAGTTGCTGCGCAAAGCCCGCCGCAAAGAATAGTGCGAATACGAACGCGATGACTATCCGGAGATTCATTGCGGAAGCTAAGTCACCAGCGGGCTCGGCAGGCAATTGCGAATCTCCGGAGATTGATCCATGGTCGGGAATGAACCGCCGAACATTTTCCAAGTTCCTGCTCGCAGCCGCGCCTGCCCGATTATTCGCACAGGCTCCCGAGGTGGCGGGACGCAAGCTGGACTTCCGCATTGGCGACGACTTCAAGGCATCCGAGGCGGATATCAAGGCGGTGCTGCGTTCCGCCGGGGAAAGCATCTGGCAGCACTGCCCGAACACCCGCTGGGAGGTTCCCGGGTTCTTCATTTTTCACAATGCCGAGTATCCAATCACGGCGTTTGATCATCGAGCTGACGGACGGATTGCGATCGGGCTCACGCCGCAAGGAAATCTCTGGTCGCAGTTTGCGTATCAGTTCTCACACGAATTCTGTCATGCGCTCGCAGGGCATTCAAACGATTGGAAGATGACATGGATCAAAGGACGGAAAGCCAACCACTGGCTGGAGGAGTCCCTTTGCGAAACAGCGTCGCTTTTTGCAATGAGAGCCATGGGCGAAAGCTGGAAAACAAAGCCGCCATATCCGAACTGGAAGTCCTACTCCGAGGCGCTCGCGAAGTATGCCGCAGACCGGATGACCAAGTCCGCCGAGGGACTACCGGCAGGCACGCAGTTTATCACGTGGTTTCGCGAGAACGAAGCCTCCATGCGGCAAAATAGCACACTGCGGGAAAAGAACAATGTCGTGGCGCTGCAACTCCTCCGGCTCTTCGAAGCCGAGCCTTCCGGGTGGGAAGCCGTCACATTCTTCAACCTGACCAAGCGCGAACCCGAGAACACGCTCGCGGGGCAGCTATCCGAGTGGAAGGCGGTTGCGCCGCTCGCGCAACAGCCGTTCATTTCGAAAGTCGCGGCAGTGTTCGCGGTGTAGTCGCGTGGATTAGAACTGGAAGTAAATGAACTGCTTGTAGGCCACGACTTTCATGTAGAGAGCCACAGCCCACCCGCCACCGAGCAACATCGAGAACAGCCACTCCGGGATGACGCGCCACCACTTCGCAAGGAGGCTGCGCGAGTTCAGCCAGTGAACGACGGTGAGAGCGCCGAGCACTATCCAAATGAAATTCCCGCATACATTTCTCTTTTGCTGATCCTTGAAAAGGACGAGCGACTCCCATACTTTCGCCGTGAGCGCGAAGCCGGTTTGGTGCAGCCGAATCGTGGCGTCCTTTCCGTCCGCGCCTTTGCCCGTCCATGTGTTTGATTTGGCGTCGTGTGCAAGCAATGGGGTGTGCTTTTTCTCCCCGGCTTTCGCAAATGGGTAGAGAAGCGTGTGCTCTTTCACATCCTGAAACCCTGCGCTGGTGCGGATCAGAAGCTTACCATCCTTCTCGGTTGGTTTCGCACGGTCGGCGTAAATATCGTTCGCCCGGAAAGGCACCCAGGTGAGCAGCACCCAGAAAAATGTAAGCGGCACGGCGACGAACTTCATCACCTTCCCCATGCCTGCCGCCGCTGCGGTGACGCGCGCCCATTCCCGATGAACGATAAGCGCTGCGCCATGCATCGCGCCCCATACCACGAAGGTCCATGATGCGCCGTGCCACAACCCGCCGAGCACCATCGTGAGCATGAGGTTGCGGTAAGTGAAGAGCTTCGAACCGCGGTTTCCGCCGAGCGAGATGTAGAGATAATCACGCAACCACGAGCTGAGACTCATGTGCCAGCGTCGCCAGAACTCCGTGATGCTGTTACTGAAATACGGGAACGAAAAATTGACGCATAGCTCGTAGCCGAGCAACCGCGAGACCGCGATGGCCATGTCGCTGTAGCCGCTGAAGTCACAGTAAATCTGCCCCGCGTAGCAGAGCGAGGCGGCCCATGCGCTGTAGGCGCTAAAGCGCTCCGGCGCGGCAAAATACTCGTCGGACACCTGCGAGAGAGTGTCGCCGATGCACGCTTTTTTGACAAAGCCGATCAGGAACAGCACGAGACATCCGCGCACGTCGATGCTCGACCATTCGACTTTCTTGAGCGTCTGCGGGAGGAATGTCATCGCTCGCACAATCGGCCCGGCGACGACCTGAGGGAAGAAGGCGATGAAGAAGGCGAGGTTCAAAAAACTGCGCTCGGCGGGCAGCTTTCTGCGATAAACTTCGAGGGAGTAACTGAGGCTCTGAAATGTGTAAAAACTGATGCCGTATGGCAGGAAAACCTTTAGCGGCTCCCAACTCGGAGTGAGGCCCATCCAGGCCACGACGGCGCGAACGTTTTGGTCGAAGAAGCCGTAGTATTTGAAAAAACCGAGCACGCCTAGATTCACCAGCAGACTCATGCCGACCCACTGCTTTCGCCTTCGATCCGTCTTCGCGTCCTCAATGCCAAGACCGACATAGTAGTCCATGATCGTGCTAAACCACAGGAGCGACGGGAACCACCAGCCTGCGGGCAATGCAGACCATTTCCCCGCGAACAAGTTCGGGAAAAACTCGGACGGGGCACCGATGAAAAAGCAGCCATAGAAGACGTGACTGCACACGAGCAGCCAGACTTTGCGCGAAGTGTTGGAGCGCAACATCCAGTTCACTCCAAAGATGATTGCGAAGATCCACAGGAAGCGGAATTCGACGAAGAGGATGGGTTTTGCGGGTTCTATGTCTGCGAGTATCATGGCTGCGGTTTAAGCGCCTCGGCAATCTGCCGGGCGATCAGGCGTGTGTAAATTTCAGACCCGCGGACATTGAGATGGCCGGGGTCGCGGCGGTTTTCGGGGGCGAAAAGTTCGGGGTACTTGGCGGGATCGGAATAGTTCAGGAAGGAAATGTTGTCCCTCGGCGCGAAAACAGTGCCTCTCGCGTAGGGCGAACCCAGGAGCATAAGCCGGGCACCCAGTCGCTCGGCGAGCGCTTTCTTCCATGACAGCGCGACCTGACTCTCCACATCTTCAAAGTCCAAGACGGGCGGCGATTTCAGCACCACCGACAGATCTTTTTCGTAGTTACGCAATGCGGACCCGCTCATCAATTCGGCGGTCTTGGGGGCATTGTAACCGTCTTTCCCGATTTTCCACGCGCCATCGTTCTTGGATGGACCGAAAAGAATTCCGACAATCCATTCATTTCCCTGCCCAAGGCGTCCGGCGTTCCAAGCCCAGTGCTGGATGTGCTCGGGGAAGTCGCGAAGTCGCTTCCACACGCGCGACAGGTAGCGGCCTGTTGTCCTTTCCGGAGCACATAATCGCGTCCAACAATTCCTCCAAAGGCGCATCATACGGCTCGCGTCGTGCCAATAGACGGCGCGTGCGGTGCCTTCGTCATCATCAGCGATACCGGATTCCAACGGATTGCATTCAACCAGGATGAGCCGGACGGGCGATGTCCTTTCAGCGAATGCGCGCTCCATCACAAATTCGTCCTCGGGCGGACGCATCCCGTCGCCGGAGAGATTGAACGAGTTTGTCTTTACGCCATGCGCAGCCATCTCGGCGTCGAACAAATCGGGAATGATCTGTCGATGCACACGGCTGGAGCCGATGAAGAACGTGTCGTATTCCTCGCCGTGCGTTTCGAGCCAGTCTAGCTTCGCGCTGATCTGTTGCGGACGCACGGATGGAACTACATGACTGAGCGCAGCCGCGATTACCACGAAGCCCGCGACGAAAGCACATGCGTTGAGCGAAGCGGTAAATCTCATAGCTGCGGCAAAAGCCGGTCCACAATCAGCTTTGTGTAAATCTCGGAACCAATGCGGTTCGTGTGACCTTCGTCGAGGCGGTGTTCAGGTGTGTAAAGTTCGGGGTACTCCAGCGGGTTCGAGAAATCGAGCACCGTAGCCTGCTCGGCTGGATCGTCGGGAAGAAAACGCTTCGACATCGGATAAGGAGGCAGCACGAGGATCATCTTTGCGCCGGCGCGCTCGATGATGCTGCGCTTTTCCGCGAGCTCCGCCTGACTGATCGAGTCGGAGCGCTCAAATCGTGGTCGCGTCTTGCGCATGGACTCCACGTCTTCCTCATATTCGGCGAGCTCTTTTCCGGCCAGTCCCGCCCGGACTGGAGAATCACGAAATCCATCCGGATCGCCAGAGCGACGGGCTTCCTTCGTGTTGAAGAGCCGCGCCGACAGCAGGTCGTTACCACGACCGAACTGCGTCACGTTTTCGAACCAGTATTCCGCATGAGTCGTGAACTCGGTGAATACCTCCCAGCGTCGAATCATTCGGTCCTTAAAATCGCGCTTCTTCTTCTCGTGGTTCAGCGCCAGCCGGGTCAGCGTGATCATGCGCTTCCAATCGTGCCAGTAAACAGCACGCACGGTCCCCGCATCTTCGTTGCGCAGCTCGAAGCGGATGTTGTTGCACTCGACGAGCACGAGCTTCAGCGGCTTGCGACGGAGGGCTAGCGCTTTCTCCAGCACGTAGGTGTCTTCCGGCGGGCGCATCCCGTCGATGCCGAGATTGAAAATGCGCGTCGGCTTGCCCGCGGCAACGGTTGCCTGGTCGAAAACCTTCGGGATGATCTGCCGATACGTCCGACTAGAGCCAATTGCCAGCACGTCGAAATCGTCGCCGGTGGCAGCATAGGTCTTCAGTTTCTCCGTGACCGTCGGCACGTAGCGCTCGGGCGTGAACACAGACAGGCCTGCAGCAGCTCCGATAAAGCCCGCCAGCAGCGCAAAGATGTTCAGCAAAAGCTTCATTTGCGTTTCAGCCAGTCGGCAAACTCCGCGGCAAAAATCCGTGTGAATTCCTTCGCCCCTTCCGAGTCGAGATGCTCGGCATCGTAGCGCTGCCCGGGCAAATACAGCGTGGGATAAGTCTCGGGGTGATCGTAAGAAAACTGCGCCACGCCGGCGGGCGGCCAGTCCTTGAAGCGCTGCTCGCTATTAGCGACAGGAGCCACGACAAAAACCGGCACGGCTCCTTGCGCACGGACCAATGCGATGATCTGTTCCAGTTCCGCGCGAAAGGGCGCGGGCAACTCGGCTTGCTTCGACGTTTTTTGTAGGCCTGCCAACCCGGTTTGGAACTTGTCTCTTTGGACGCCCTCCAACGGTCGCACATCCAAAGGCTCATATCCGCCACCCGAAATCACAGGCGACTTTCTCGGCTGCACGAGCTTCAGTTGAAGTTGCAATGGCTCCTGCCCGCCGCCCACTCCAACGGTTCGCCGCGCCAGCAACCCAACGTGATAAGCACTCTCGCCGAAACGCCCGGAAAATGAGCCCGGAATCGACCAGATGGTTTGAAGAGTGCGGAAAGTGTAGTACCAGTCGTGCCACCCGATCGCGCGCTCGGAATACTCGTTCTTCGCAAGAACAGGCGTAAACTCCATCATGTCGATCAGCACCCATCGTGGCCGCACGGGCGTTTCCGTGAGCAACTTGCGCAACACGTAAAGACTCTCGGGCGGGAACATGCCATCCTGACCAAAGTTGAACGATTTCAAATCGTGTTCCTGCTGCTTCAGTGCAGCGTCGAACTGCGCAGGAATGAAGTGATGAACCACCCTGCTCGACCCCACGTAGAGCAGCGAATACTGCGCGCCATGTTCGGAAAGATGCTGCCATTTTCGCCCGAGCGAACTGCTTTCCGGCACCGTGATACTTCGCGACTGGATCGCGCCGACAGAAAACAACGCGACGAAAAACAGCGCGATATTCCGAGCGCCCGCGACAATTCTTTGAGCGCGGGACGGCTGGTTTTTTTCAGCAGTCACGCGTTGCAAAATTGGATTGGGCCTTCGGGCGAATTCACGGCGCGGGAGCATAGGAATCCTGCTCCGCGCGGCAAGCTACTGTTTTGCAGACTCCTCCGCAAAAATAGTGATTTGTCCGCTGCCGGAGCGCCGGACGGACTTGATCACGAAGCCATCACCGCCACCGCGCGAGAATACTTCGTCTTTGGAAGGAGGCACAACGCCCTTCGGGAAATCGACCACGATCATCGCCCCGGTTGAGCCTGGCACTGTCGGATCGGCATCACGATCTCGCAGAGCTTCACGAGCGCGAAGCGCCACGCGCTGCCCGAGAACGCCCGTCACGACAAAGTCGCCGCCGAGCAGGGCTTCGGCAGAAGGATCAAATCGATCGACCAGGGCGCTGGCATCCTTCGTAGAAAGGAGCTGGCCCTTCTGCGGCGCAGGCGGAAGTTCTGCGGGGCCCGCGAGAGGTTTCGCGACCGGAGTCGCAGGCTTCGAAATTACCACGGGCTTGGGCGGACCGGGCTCCACCGCGGCTGGCGGCGGCTCGGGTTCCTTCGGAGCTGCACGGACAATGGGCCGCGGCGGAATCGGTAACCGCTCGGGAGGAGTCGTCGGACCCGCAAATGAAATCAGTGCCGGCTTGGGAGTGGGCGTCGCAATTTTTGTTTTCGCCACGGGAGCCTCCGGCGCAACGGGAACCGGCGGAGCCTGCCGCAGTACAACAGGGGTCGCGATATCCACCTTCTCTCCATCCGGAGAATTTGCGCGGAAAGCGACAACCTGATTCGCGGCAGGGCGCTCGCCATCGTTGCCAGCGAGCAGTTTCCGGCGGTATTCCTGATACGCAGCAAGACTTCGCTGGAGGCGCAGCCCGTTTACGATCGGCATGCTTCCATCGATATTGATCGCATTTTTCGGGTCCCCGCCTTTTTCCGGGTCTTCAAGATCCTGGGGTGATTTCAGCGTGAAACTTCCGAGGCCTTCCTTGAGCTGAAAGCTCCCGTAAGAGAGCGGCATGACCGTGAAAAGCATCCGCGAGTCCGAAAGCCGTTCCGCATGGATGACTGCGGCCAGATCCTTCGAGCGTTCGAGCGTGATCTCGCGTCCGGTCGGGAGCAATCGCTTCACTGTCTTCGTGCTCGCAGCCGCCGCCGGGAATACCAACTCCACCAGCACCTGAGGAAAATCCTTCGCCTGCGCTACCGCCACCACTCCACTCCGGAAAAAGTCGCCGGCTCCGAGTTCATGCGACTCGATCACTTCAAATACACCCGCAATATACGGCACCGCTTTTTTGGTTTCCTGATAGTTTTTGAGGTACATCCGCATCATCTCCTCGTTGCGAGCCGCGATCTCGGGCTTCCTCATTTTCCCAAAACCCACCAAGTCCTCAGTCTTCATTTTCGGAACTCCCTCAAGCAGTTGCTTCGCGGAAAAAAACCTCCCGTGCGGGCCTTTCGTCACTGCGAATTCCTTCGGTGGATCGAGCTTTTTCAGCTTCTTCAAAATCCGGTAACACGCGGGCTTTTCCGGATGCCCGACGATGTAGAAGCTTCCAATCCAGCTCGTCAGTGCGGCACCCGTAAGAAGGAGCAACACGACCGACCAAACGAACGCACTGCCGCCGCGCGGCTTGCTCACTGCCGCTTCCGGCTCAAATCCAAGTAATCCGCGGGCCATGGCTTAGTGGGCGACTCCCTCTCCTTCGGCTACAGCGGGCTCGAACGAGGTTCCACAACCGCACGAACGGGACGCGTTCGGGTTTTGAATGCGAAAACCGGTGCCGGCGAGGTCATCGCAATAATCAATCGTCGAGCCTTGCAGATACTCCAGACTCGCCGCATCGACGACCACTTTCACGCCGTCGCGCTCTGCGGCAAAATCGCCAAGCTGCTCGCCGTCGAGCGTCATCCCGTAACTCATGCCGGCGCAACCGCCGCGTTCGATGAAGATGCGTAGGCATTTCCCCGGCTCTCCCTTTTCCTCGATCATCGTCCGGAGATGGCGCGCAGCGTTTTCAGTGAGTGTGAGCATGTGCAAAACATACTCCCCCTGTTGCGAAAGCGGAAGCGGAAACCTCAGACCTCAAAGCGGTGCTTCACCAGAACCTCGTCGAGATGATTGCGCCCCGTGAAATCCACCGTGACTTTCCGCCCGTCGTCCACAACCTCCACCCAGCCAAAGCAGCCCTCACCCGGGCGCGCCGTATGAAAGCCCTCACTGTATGGCCCGCCTTTGTAGCTTCCTCCTTGATCGAGCGCGGAACCGTGAAGCACAGGAATGCGCAGCGTGCCGGTTTCCGAGTAGTCGCTGTTGCGCCCGTCGTCTGCGGCGAGCATGTGCGCATCGCCGCAAAGAATGCACAGATTCCCAATCCCGTTCTCCGCCATGAACACCGCGAGTTCGCGCCGCTCCGTGGAATAATTCTGCCACGAATCGCCGGATTTGCCGCCCCCGATCCACGGCACGCTGCTCGCCCAAAAGACCAGCGCGTGGTCGCTCGCCGCCGCGAGTAACTCGCGCTTGAACCACTCTTTTTGCACCCCGCCCATCATTGTTTTGGACGGTCCCTCCGCAGACTTTTCGGGTGACCGCATACTGCGCAAATCCGTTAAAATGAACCTCACCCGGCCAATGGAAAATGCCTGATAAATTGCACCGTCTCCCCGTGCGTCAGGCAGTGCGCCAATGGGCGCGTACTCACGATAGACCTGACACGCTACGGTCCGGCCCGGCGCTCGCGCGTCACTTCCATTCGGCCCGAAATCATGGTCATCCCAAGTGTATGCGAGCGGCACCGATCGATAGAGCGCAGACTGCGTGGACGACGAAAGCACCGTATCCCAAGCCGCGCGATAATAGCGCGGATCGGGCCGCGATATGTTCGCGTAATGAAAATCAACGAGATGCAAAAACACCGCCGGACGCCGCTGCAATATCGTCGTGAATACCGGATGCTGGGAGCCTGTGGCGGCGCAGGAAGCGAAGGAAAAATTGAACGACCACGGTTCCCCCGCACGGCCCATCGTGCGGATCTCTCCCGCCGGAAAGCTGGACGGGCGTTGCCCGATTTCCAGTGCGTAAACGTATTCCGTCAAGGGCTCCAGCCCACTGATGCGAAAGTCCGCAACGTTCGATGCCGCGGGAGACTTCCGGGCGCTGAAATATTGCATTTCACCGCCGCCAGCCTTTCGCACAGAGATGCGGCAATCAGCGTCGGCAGGCACCTTCGCTTTCACGACTGCGGCGACATCCGTGACTGAGCCAATCCAAGTCGTCGGCCGCCCCCAAGTGCGAACCGGCGGCCGCATCTCGAATCGCAGTTCGCTTTCCTCCGCGATTCCATAGAGAGCCGCGCCGCCAAGTCCGGCCGCTACCGTGCGGACAAACTCGCGGCGATGGACGGGCTTGAGCATCGGGAATATTTCCGCCGCTGGGGCGGAACCGACTACGCCAGCGACTTCGCCGCATCCACCACGGCTTGCGCGGTGATGCCGAGGACTTCCATCACTTTGTTGCCGGGAGCGCTGAGGCCGAACCGGTCGATTCCGATAACTTTGCCGTCGAGCCCGACGTATTTCCACCACAGCGCGGAGACGCCTGCTTCGATCGCCACGCGACTGCGGCAGGACGAAGGGAGCACTTCTTCACGGTAGGCGGCGGACTGCTGGTCAAAGCGATAGAACGACGGAACGCTCACCACGCGGACGCCTTCGCCGAGCGTCTTTGCTGCGGCGACTGCGTGTTGCACTTCGCTGCCGGAGGAAAGCAGAATGGTCTTTAGCGCGCCGATTTCTTTCACCAAAATATACGCGCCTTTTGCCACGCCTTCGCGGCGCGTTTGCACGCTCGCTTCGTTCAGCATTGGCACCGCTTGGCGGGACAATGCGAGGAGCGTCGGGCCTGTCGTGCGCTGCATCGCGGCGACGAATGCTCCGGCGGTTTCCTCCGGGTCCGCAGGGCGGATTACATCGAGGTTTGGGATGACGCGCAGTCCGCTGACTGTCTCGACGGGTTGATGCGTCGGGCCGTCTTCACCTACGCCCACACTGTCGTGCGTAAAGATGTAGATCGGGTTCAATCCGCTCAACGCAGCGAGGCGGATACTGCCGCGGCAGTAGTCGGCAAAGACGAGGAATGTCGCACCGCTTGCACGGAAAAGACCATCGTATGCGATGCCGTTCATGATGCCCGCCATGCCATGCTCGCGAATGCCGAAGCGGATGTTGCGCCCCGCTCCGTTGGCTGGGGTGAAATCCTTGCTCGAGTTGATGTAGTTCAGCGTCGATCCATAAAGGTCCGCGCTTCCGCC
>JAYSTZ010000907.1:0-2318 GCA_043719365.1 Verrucomicrobiaceae bacterium
CGGCAAGACGGACGTGATTACCGCGCTCGAAGCCCACGGATGGGGCGTGGCGTGGTATGAGCAGACGAACGACGGCGGCGCGGAAGGCTGGGTGAAACATCTCATCACCGGCACACCAAAAGCACCCGGCGAAACGGGCGTGATGTTTTCCCAACCACACGCAGTGGACCTGGTGGATATGAATGGCGACGGTATCAAGGACATCGTGACCGGCAAACGCTGCTGGGCGCACGGCCCCGGCGGCGATCCGGAGCCGAATTCACCGTTTGTCGTGTGGTGGTTTGAGCTAAAGCGGGCTGGAGGCAAGGCGAGCTACACCCCGCATCTCATCGACGGCGACAGCGGTGTCGGAACACAAGTCATGGCGACCGATGTGAACGGCGACGGCAAAATGGACGTGGTCGTCGGGAACAAGAAGGGCGTGTTTGTGAATATGCGGAAGTAGGCGGCCGGCAATGTTCGGCCAACTATCGCTCAAGCAGCGTCTGATCCTTTGGTTGCTGCCCGGATCGTCTGCCGGCGTGGGTCAGTGGTCGGTAGTCAGCAAAAGACCGGGGGCGGAAGGAGCAGGGAATAACACCAAGGAAATATCGCAATCTTTTAGAGCCCTTTTTTTGCCAAACATTTTTATGCCAAAATGAGCGACTCCATTTTGGCAGAAAAATGCTGGGCAGAAAAAAACTGCCAGACCCCGAGAAAGCGTGGTTTCGTAAAATTCTCTACGTCTTAACTTTGCAATGTGTTACTCAGGAGTGGTCGGTAGTCAGTAAGCAGTGCACAGCAAGCTGACCACTGACCACTGCTTACTCTCGCGTTTACTCGACGATCCGCGAGCAGGCAGTTTAGAGAACGACTTGTCCGTCGAATGTGAAGTCCGCCGGGCCGGTGAGCGTGACGTTTTTCCATCCGTCGCCGTCGGTTTCAAAGCCGACTTGCAACGAATCACCGCCGCGAACGAGGACGCTGACGGGCGATGCTGCGCCTGTTTTTCGCGCCCAAAGAATCGCCGCGGCTGTGAGGCCGGTGCCGCAGGCGAGCGTCTCGTCTTCCACGCCGCGCTCGTAAGTGCGGATGGAGATTCCGCCGCCGGGCAGTTCGCCGATGAAGTTGGCATTCGTTCCTTTCGGAGCAAAATGCGGGTGGTAGCGGAGCGCGCGGCCGAGCTTCACGATGTCCGTGTTTTCCAAGTCCTGCACAAAGACGACCGCGTGAGGGACGCCGGTATTCAGGAAGTGGACGGTGAGCTTTTCCCCGGCCACATCGAGTTCCACTGGATCGGCGTAGGAATGGGGCTTCGACATCGAGAGCCGCACATGGTCGCCGATCAGCTCCGCGCCGATGACTCCGGCGAGCGTCTCAAATTTCACCGCACCGGTCTTTCCGGACACGCGACTCGCAAACCGCGCAAAGCAGCGGGCACCGTTTCCGCACATCTCGGCCTCGCCGCCGTCGGCGTTGTAGTAGCGCATTTTGAAGTCCGCGCCGTCCGTCGCGGGCTCCACGGCGATCAGCCCGTCGCCGCCCACGCCGCGATGCCGGTCGCAAATGCGGGCGATGGCGGCCTTGTCGAGCGAGTGTTGAAGCGAACGGTTGTCGAGCATCACGAAATCGTTGCCGGCACCGTTCATTTTGGTGAAAGAAAGCGTCATGCAATGGCGATACCACGGGCACCCCGCGAATGGCACCAGAATTTTGCATAAGAAGATCTCGCCAAACGCCTGCGGAGTTTTCAAGTTCGGGGGCAAGCACACTTTCGGACACATCATCCAATCACCTTCCATGAAACAACGTTTTCTATTTCCGCTCATCGCAATCGTCTCGCTCGTATTCGGCGGCCTCATCGCCGCTTCCGCGCAGGATAAAGCGGCCGTGCCTGTCGCCGCTCCAGATCCCGCTGCGGCCGAAGCGCCCAAGACCGAAACGAAAAGCCTCATGAAACACATTGAGGAAGGTGGCCTCATCATGTTTCCGATCGCGCTGTGCTCGATCGCGACGATGTATCTGATCGTGGACGGTCTGCGCCGGGTCACGAGCCGCAAGCGGTTCCTTCCCGAGGAACATGTTGCGGGCTTGAAGGGGCTCTTCCGCACTGGCGACTACGTCGGTGCATACAAGTTTTGCAAAAACAACCCGTCGCCGTTTTGCAATGTCGCCCGTGCCGCATTGAGCATGGCGGGAGAGGGAAAACATGCCGCGGAAGAATCCGCCGGTGCCGAAGTCGCGAAAGAGAACGCGCAGATGCAGTATTTCATCAGCTACCTTTCAGTCATCGGTGTTTGCACGCCGATGATCGGATTGCTCGGCACCGTGTTCGGAAT
>JAYSTZ010000908.1:0-13725 GCA_043719365.1 Verrucomicrobiaceae bacterium
TCGTCCCCACGGCCTGGCTTCATGCCGAGGGCACGCGCGAGATCTTGAGCGACGCTGGGCTTTTCTGCGATAACGAGCGTTTTCATAAAGTGTAACTTAGCAAAGGGGCAGGGGAGTTACGGGGCATCAGCCTTCCACGCAACTGGAAAGTGGCGGTGGCACCCCATCGAACGTCGATTTCCAGCCCGAAAATCGGCTGAACAACCTGTTAATCAACGATTCTTCTTTGGATTGCGGGTGTTGACATCCGGTCGGCAAAGGCTTCCGTAGTGCCCATGAAACAAATCCCGCCGCCGCTTGTAGTTCCGAAGCCCTGCCATGCTGAATGGTCGTCGATGGATGGCGATGAGCGGAAGCGCTTCTGCGGTGAATGCGGAAAGCACGTCTATAATCTATCCGCGATGGCGCAGGGCGAGGCGGAGAAATTCGCCGATGAGACGCAGGGTCGCGAATGCGTCGCATACGTCCGCACCGACGAAGGACTCATGCAGTCGCCGAATTTTTTCGAACGGCTCATTTTGCGCATCGTCGGGTGGCGGCCCGGACTTGCAACGGTGCTTCTGGCGATTCTACCGGCGGCGCTGGCATCGTGCGTTTCCCGGACGCCGACTGCGGGCGTCCCGATGCCTCCCGGAACTGGCCCCGTGACGACGGAGCACAAAAACCGGGGCAGCACGAAGGTCACGCTCGGCGAAGCCGAAAACGTCCCGGTTCCCGGCAAAGTGGCGATGCCGAAGAATTAGCGCGCTCTACGGCTTGTAAACGCCGCCCATGTGTTCCAGCACTTTGGCGCGGAGTTCGTCGCCATTCACAGCACCGTTGTGGCGCCAGATGACGTCGCCGTTTGCGGCAACGAGCACGGAGTGCGGAATGCCGCCGGGCCATGTCGGGTCCAGGATTTTCATCAGCGCCTCGGTGTTCCCACCGTTGAAGATGTAGCTGTTCGTTGTGCGTCCTTCGGCTTTGAGCGAGGGCTTCAGGCGGTCGATGAGTCCCGCACCGCGCTTTTCCAGAAACGACTTCACTTTCGCCACGTCGCCCGGCTCATCGGTGCTGAGGGTGATCAGCTCGAAATCTCGCAGGCCGAATTTCCGGGCCGTCGTCACGAGTTCCGGAAATTCCGCAATGCACGGTCCACAGTTCGTCGCCCACACGTTGAAGAGCCGCACTTTATTCGTCCCGTTCTTCCGCAGTGCAGCGACCGCGGCTGCGTCGATGAGTTCCACATCCACGGGCGTCTTGTCCCATTTCTCCATTTTCTGGGCGACCGTGCCTTTCTTGCTCATCCATTTTGTCGAGCAACCGTGCGGCTTCGTCACCGGCACTGGCACAGGCTGGGCGGAGAGCAATGCATTCACCGCATTGCGGGCATCCTCGGATTTCACGGTCGCGGGGTCCTCATACTTCGAGTCGTCGAGGTGGCCTTTGTAGCGCAGCTTCCGGTCTGCATCGAAAAGGAACACATGCGGCGTCGCGACGCACCCGTACGCCTTCGCCACAGCCTGCGTCTCGCCGTCGTAGAGATAGGGGAAAGTGAACGCGTTCTCCGCGGCGTATTTCTTCATGTCGTCAAACCCGTCGTTGTATTTCGAGTATCCGAGTTCATCAATGCTCAGCCCGTCGGGATTGTTCGGATTGATCGCGACCAGCACGAAGCCCTTGTCCTTGGAATCCGCGATGAGCTTCAGCATCCGCTTCTCCGCCGCGTGGGAATCCGGGCAGTGGTTCGAAATGAACGCGACCATCAGCAGCTTTGCCTCCTTATAGGTGGCGAGCGTGTGGGTCTTGCCATCAATTCCCGGCAGCGAGAAATCGGGAGCCATCTCACCGATTTGTAAATCATGCACCCCGTCCTCGGCAAAGACGGTGGCGAGGCTAGCGAGCAGGGCGAAAGCGAGAAGGCGGAGTGTTTTCATGCAGGTAACGTTCGGCGAGACTGCGCGGTCGCCGGGAAAAATGCACGACTTGAGTGCGAGCGCGGCGTAACGCTGCTTTTTGACTTGGAAGTCAGCGTTTGTTTCGACGAAACGGCCAAAGGAGCTGCCCCAGATAGCTACGAGGGATCGGATCATCCACGCCAATTACCGCCGGTTCATGATTCGGGCAGCGGTACGTTCCGAATATGATGTCCATTAGCGGAGAGATGTTCGCGTAATTTCCGGATTCCCGCGCCTTTTCATGGTGCCAGTGATGCAGCTCCGGCGCGCCGACGAGCCATCGGAGCGGCCCGATCGGAAGCCGGACATTTGAGTGGATGTAGATCGCCCAAATTCCGCGGAAGGCCAGAAACCCGGCCAGCGTCTCCAGCGGAAATCCGAGAGCAAACGCCGGTAGATTGATGATGCCCATCGTATAGACTGTATCGAGCGGATGCTCCCGGTGCGCGGCCAGCCAGTCGAGATGCTCCGCGCTGTGATGAATCGAATGGAACCGCCACAACCACCCGACACGATGCTGGAGTCGATGAGCCCAGTAGATGCAAAAATCGCTAAGCACCACGACTTCGATTGCCTGCAACCACCAAGCCTGTGCCGCCACACCCGCACGAAAACTCGCGGGCACGATGTGATCCAGCCACGAGCCGAAACACGTCAAGAGCCACAGGACGAGCCCGCCCCAAACGAGGTACTGCCCGAGGAGGAAAAAGAGATCGGTCCACCACTCCGGGCGCAGAAATTTCTGCCCAGCCTTGGCGGGGAATGTTTTTTCTAGCGGGACGAACAGCACTACAAGAAAGAGCAGGCTGACTCCTACGCCGCCGAGCATGTAGATGATGTTCATTGCGGTTCTTTCGGCTGGATGGGCAATTGCCCCTTGCGGGTGAAGACATCAACCGGTGCGGACTTCGAGCCCGGAGCAAATGCGCGTGACTGCTTCGTCGTGTGCGGGGCATTCGTGGATACATCTACGGAGATAAATGCGGGTGTTTGTTGTCGCTGGCTGCGCCCCACGTAACACGCGAGAAGCGCCAGGCCGCTGCTAACAACGAGGATGCGAGTAAGGATTTGGGCAGTGCGAGTCATTTGGCTGGTGGTTGCGGAGGGCTCTGCGGGCGATTGATGATCCGTGAGAGTTCATCGCTCAAAGCTTGCACGGTTCCGGGGGCGACCACAGGGCCGCTCTTGGATGACGGCATGATTGCTTGGGGCTTATTCCCCTCCTTTTTCAATAATGACTCCAATCCGAGTGCCCCCGGTAAAACATAGCTCTTCGAAGACGACATAATGACGACCGGAGGCTGGTCCATTTGCTCCAGAATCCCTTTCGCATCAAGGGAAGGTGCCAGTTTTAGTGAATCGACGGTCTCGTCTCGAACGCTTGCGTGCGATTCCGGGGAGCTGCTCAGCGATGCCCCGCCCTTAATTTCAAGAACGTATCGATCGATCGCAGCATCGAGCATCCGCAAGTCACTGAGAATCTGCGTGGACTTCGTGCTCTTCATCGACCGCATCTGATTGGGAATGACGACTGCGAGAAAACAAAGCAGCAACGTGAGCGACATCGCGATCACGAATCCGCGTCGCAGGAGTGATGGTTTCGTCGGAAAGTCCATAGCGCCATCATCTGACCGCATACTAACGGCTTTGTTCAATGGGATTGTGCGATAAAACGTCGGGCCCTCCGTGAAAGAAATGCGGTGCCACATCCGCCGCGCTCTGCTTACCTTCGCGGTAATGACTCTTCGAACACTCTTCATCAGCCTCTCGCTCATCGCGCCTTGCTTCGCCGCAGACAACGAACTCTCCGCCGACGAGAAATCCGCTGGCTGGCGTCTTCTTTTCGATGGCAAGACGACTGCGGGCTGGCGCGCGATTGGGAAGGAAGAGTTCCCTGCAAAGGGTTGGGTCGTCGCCGATGGCGCACTGAAGCACGAAGCCAAAGGCGGCGGCGGTGACATTGTAACGGCGGAGGATTTTGAAAGCTTCGAGCTGACTTGGGATTGGAAGATCGCCGAGGTCGGCAACAGCGGTGTGAAATACAATCTCCCCAATAAGAACAACGGCGTCGGCTTTGAATATCAAATGCTCGACGATGAAAAACACCCCGACGGAATCAAGGGTGGACGCCTACATCAGACCGGCGGCCTCTACGATCTCATGGAGCCCGCCGCCGACAAAAAGGTGAACCCCGTCGGCCAGTGGAACCACAGCCGCATCCTCGTGGATGGCAACAAAGTCGAGCACTGGCTGAATGGAGCGAAGACCCTCGCCTTTGAAATTGCCTCCGCTGATTTGAAAGAGCGCATCGCCAAGTCGAAATACAAATCGGCCCCCGGCTTCGGAGACAAAAAGGCGTCGCCGATTTTGATTCAGGATCACGGTGACGAAGTCTCCGTGAAAAACATGAAGCTGCGGCCCATCAAGTAAACCGTGATGCTCGAAGACAACCTGCGCGACTGGATGGCCGCCGACCTCGGCGACATCTCACGCTTGGGGATGCCCTTCGGAAAATACGGCCCCGAACACTACCCGCCGCGCGGCGTGCCGCTCTACGATCTTCCGGTGGAATACCTCGCGTGGTTCGAGAAAAAGGGATTTCCGGAAGGCCGTCTCGGCGAGCTCCTGCGGATGGTCCACCAGCTCAAAGTGGACGGATGCGACGAAATCTTCGACACCTTCCGCAAAGCCCGCGGAGGCCGCACCCGCCTCCGCCCCGAGCGGGTCCCGATACGGGCAAAGTGGAAGGACGACTGATAGCAAAGTCGGACAATTGGCGGCGGGCCGGACGCCCAATATCTGGCTAACCCCCGAGGAGGGGGGCCGTCTCGGCCCCTTGAACCACGGAGTGGTTCCCAGAGAAATCCAGCTTATGGGAGACGCTTCGCGCCTCAGGGGGCCGGGACGGCCCCCCTCCTTGGGGGCTAACCAGACACGACGCCCACCCTCTCCGCCGCCCATCGTCCCGCTGGGGAACGTGGGAGGTGGTATGGAGTCGTTGTGATGATAGTACGGTCCGTGAGCGGTCTTCCTTGTCACAGTCCTACGCATCAATGCGGCGGCTAAAGCGGATACTTTTTCAACCCTGTGCGCTGGAGGAAAATGCGGAAGAGGTAAGTCGGGACGATGATGCCGTAGCGTTTCCACAGTCGCTTCGGATCGCTGCAAAGGCGGTGCAGCCATTGCAGCCCGCAGCGCATCATCCAGCGAGGAGCCTCGGACATCCTTCCAGTGTGAAAGTCGAAAGCGGCCCCGACGCCAAACATCACGGTGGTCTCCAGCTTGGGGAGAAATGCGGACATGAAGCGCTCTTGTTTCGGCGTGCTGAGCCCCACCCAAAAAAGGTCCGGCTTTTTCTCCGAGATCAATGCAAGCAGCTCGGACTCCTCGTCGGCGTTTAGCGGGCGAAAGGGCGGGCAATAAGTCCCCACGACGTTCACGCCGGGAAATCGCGACTCCATGGCCGCCTTCAGCGCATCGGCCACGCCGGGGGCGCCGCCGTAGAAAAAATGCGTGTATTTTCCGTCGCGCGTCGCCTCCATAATCTTGAGCATTAGGTCCGGTCCATACACGCGCTGCACCCACGGCCCGACCGCGCGTCGGCCTTCCCAGACGAGCGGCATCCCATCGCATGTGTTCAAAAAAGCGCCGTTCAAAATCGTGCGAAAACTCTCATCGCTTTGCGCTTCCGTGACCCCATGCACGCCGGTCACGCAGACGTATCCTTTTGTGCGAGTGCTGCACGCGTCGAGCACGGATTGCGTGGCGATTTCGAGGTTCATCGCCGACACGGCAACTCCGAGCACATTAAACTTTTCGATCTGCATGACTCACTCGACCTTTACGCCGTAGAGACGGAGCGTCGAGCCTACTTGCAGGTGGTAGTTTGCCACGGCCTTGTTGTAATCCGAGCGGGCTCGCAACTCCGCAGTCTCAGCCTCGGCGACCTTCCGCTGCAGTTCCAGTACTTCAAAGGTGGTGCCTGTTCCGGCTGTCAGGCGGGCTTCTCCGGCGATGAGGCTTTCTTTCGCCAGTCTGTTGGATTCCGTCGTGGCCTCAATCCGCTGTTGCGCGGTGGTCACCAGCCCGCTCGCGTTATCGACGCGCACGATGATATCCTGCTCGAGTCGTTGTAAATTGATCAGCGATTGTGCGATATCGATCTGCGCAGCGTTGACTCGAGCGCGGGCATCGCGATTGCCGATCGGCACGCTGAACGTCGCACCACCAGTCCAATTCGTCTGGTCACGCGAACCGACTCTCTGCGCGCTCGTTCCAAAGTCGTCGTCGAAGCCGTTCATCGAAAGACTCGCTGTTAGATCGAGACGTGGAAGGCGTTGGTTTTTTTCCACGACAAGAGTGATGCGGCGGTTTTCGAGGTCGAGTTTTGCCTGACGATAGTCAGGCCGCATTTCCAGCGCTTTTTCGATTCCGCCGATTACATTCGCCGTAAAGGTGGGTGAGGGCGGAGCCGAGATTTCCACATTCATTCCGAGCATTGGGATCATGTCCCGGGTGATGAGCTGCTTCAGGAAATTCTCCCGATCCTTTACTGCCCGCATTGCTGTGATTACCGCCTCTTCACGTGACGCTACTTCGGCCTGCGCAGTGGTCACGTCCAGTGGCGTCTTTACGCCGACCTCGACTCGTTTGATGTTGTCGCGGAGCAACTGCATGGCCAGCGCTTTATTCCTTCGCGCCACTTCCAGATTCTCGTGGGAAAAATGAAGATCGTTGTACGTTTCGATTACGTCCGTAATGACCTGCATCACGGTTTGCTTCACAGCCCACTCGGACACGGACACATTATTGCGAGCCACCCGGACGCCGGCAAGATTCACATCGGTCCCGGAACCTCTAAGTAATGGCTGGCGGAGGCTGAATGCGACCTGGCTATTGAAGTCCTGGTCGAAGGAATTGCTGCTCCCGCTGAGGCTTCGCGTCGTTGCTCCGACATCGTAGCCGAGGCCCCACGCCGTCACTCCGCTCACGCCCGTGCTCCACGTGGCGCTCTGCGAGATGCTGTTAATCTCGAAGTGCCGGCCTTTCCCGGTTGCGTCCCGGCCAAATTGATCCCGCGTGGTGTTTTCTCCCCGCGTGTAGCTGAAATCGAACGTCGGGTCGAATTTGCCTTTCGCCTGCGTCACCCGCTCCCTCGCAATCTGCGGCTCCAACCCTGCGGACTCGATGGTGAAGTTTTTCTTGAGCGCCATTTGGATGGCGTCGTCGAGACTCACGTCTAAGACATTGCTGCGCGGAGGACCCGCGAAAACGGTCGTGGTAAATAACAGGACAAAAGCGGTACGAAGCATTGTCCACTGTGAATCAGAACCGGCGCTTCCTGTTAGTCTAATCGTCATCGGCTTCGGATAGTACCCACGCACGACGGATGGGCGAGGGCATCATGGCGGATGCCCCACGGACGCTGCGCCAGATGATTTCGTTCAGCACGAGATCATCCGCAGCGTCTTCCTTGGAAAAGTCCATCTTCGAGGACTCTTGGACGCCCCATGCGAGCTTGGATGTCTTGGCGTCGCGGTCGGTTTTCGGCATCAGCGCCGCGTAAGGACGGAGGTCGGATTTTTTTTGAAAACAAGCAAACATCGGCATGGCGAGCGCATCGAACTGCGACATCGGCTGCATCCCTAGGATGAGTTCCATGGTCCGTAGCATCGAGGCGGTGCTGTAGAGAGTGCTGTCGAGGCTCGAGCGGCGCACGTATGGCGAGATGACGTAGGCGATGGTGCGATGGGCATCGACGTGGTCGGGCCCGTTTTGTGCGTCATCTTCCACTACGAAGATTGCGGTCTGCGCCCAAAACTTCGATTGGCTTACCGCTTCGACGATCTGGCCGAATGCGAGGTCATTGTCTGCGACGTGTGCGGTCGGTGTGGGCTTTCCGGGGCTTGCGCCGCTGGTGTGGTCGTTGGGAAGGCGGACGATTTGTAGCCGGGGCATCTCGCCTTCTTTTTCAAATCGATGGAGCTCCGAGATGAATCGCTCCGCCCGCTTCACATCGGGGTAATCCATCGCGAACGAGTGATACTGCGGATCGAAGTGTCCTTCGAGCCCCGGCACTTTCGCCGTCCCCGGCGTGCCGTCGGCTTTGGGGCTCGTGGTGAATTCCCCGTAGCTCCGGTAAGTCACGTTCGAAGCCTTTGCGCGGTCCCAAAGGTAGCCGCCCGCTGGAACCGCAGCGGGAAACGCGCCCTCGGCGGGATAAGGGAATTTCTTGCTGTGCCCATAACTGAGCGGCCAGTGTTTCTCCACCCAGTCCGTGGCGTAAGCGCCCATGCTCCATTCGTGCCCATCGGCGCTGACTTCGCTCTCGACGTAGAAATTATCGAGCGTGACGAAGTCGCGGGCGAGCGCGTGGTGATTCGGAGTGATTGGCTCCGGGAAGATGCACAGGGAAGGGTCGCCGTTGCCGCGCCCGAGATCGCCGAGGACCTGATCAAACGTGCGGTTTTCCTTCACAATATAGATCACGTATTTGATCGGCGAAGGATCCCCGACTTTGCGCGGGACGGGGTTTCCTTCGAGCTGTGAAGCTTCAATCTTCTTCGCCGTCGTGGGCATCCCGAGCATGGTGATGGCGCTCCACTTTTTCATCTGCTCTTCCATGTCGCTCTCTTCCGGCGGCAGGGAAATATAGCTGAGCGTGCCTTGCAGAATTCCCGCGATGTATTGGCTCACTCCGGTGGGTGGGGACTTGGTGCCGGGCTGCGTGTAGTTGCGGTTCGCGCGGGAGACGACCCCTTTGCCGTTTGCGATGAGCAGCTTTCCGCCTTTGGCCACGCGGACGCTCGTCGGATACCAGCCTGTGGGGATGAAGCCGAGCGAGCGCGACTTGCCCGGCTCTTCCATCTCGAAGACCGCGACTGCATTGATGTTCGCATTCGCGACGAAGAGTTGCTCGCCGTTGGCGGAGAGCGCGAGTGAGTTGGGTGTGTTTCCAGGAGGCGCATTCGGGGTCAGTTCGGCAACGAGAGTTTCGGCGATGCGACCGGTCTCGACATCGACGACGCTGACTGAGTTGCGGTTCGCATTCGCGACGAGAAGGTGTTTGCCGCTCTTGGTGAGCAGCATTTCGTTTGGGTGTTCCTCGACTTCCCAGCGGGCAATTTCCTTCCAAGTCGCGAGGTCGAGAACGGCGACGTGCTTTTGCGCCCAAAGGCTCACGTAGAGACGTCCACGCTCTTCATCGAGAACACAGGTGTAGGGAAACGGTGCGTCCTTGCTCGTGGTGTCAAGGAGCTGCGCAGCGCGCTTGGTGATGCTCGGGTCGTCTGTTGGCTCGCCGATTTTCTCAGCGCCTTTCTCGACCGGTGCGGCGAATGGGAAATTGGCGATTTCCGCAGCACTCGGGCTCCCGTCTTCGCCCGGCGCGATGCGCACGCGGCTGACGCTTTGGCCCCAGACATTCGCGACGTAAATGGTCCCGCCGTCCTTGGAAATCGCGATGCCGCCGGGGATGCCGCGCTCTGTTTTCGCGCGGATGCGGATATTCATCGGCTCGGAGAGATAGCCGTTTTTGAAGGCGAACATCCACAGCACCTCATCGCCCGAACCGCTGATGACGAGCTTCTTTCCATCGGGGGAAAACGTGCATCCGTAAAACGACTCGTTCACGTTCACCCGCGAGACTATTTTTGCCGCCGCGATGTCGAGAATCTGCACTTCGTGCTGTCCGTACCCGCAATGGAGCACCGCCGCGAATTGTCCCTCTGGATGCAGCGCGATGTTTACCGGGAAGTCACCGACTTCGATCTGCTTGCCCGCCGGCCTCAGTGACCATTGGTTCGGCAGCAACACAGCACCGTCCTTTTGCCCGCCGGGCAATTCAGGCGCGGGCTTATCCTGACCAAAAAATGAAAGCGTGCTGAGTAAGAGGATGACGGCTGTGAGTCGCGACATGCTGCTTCGTCTATCCGCCGTCGTGCCGCTAAGCAAGAGGCGCATGAGTGGAAGAGTGGTGGTCAGTGGTCGGTGGTTAGCAAAAGACCGGGGCGGAACGAGCAGGGAATAACACGAAGGAAATATTGCAATCTTTTGGAGCCCTTTTTTTGCCAAACATTTTTATGCCAAAATGAGCGACGCCATTTTGGCAGAAAAATGATGGGCAGAAAAAAGACGCCAGACCCCGAGAAGTGTGGATTCGTAAAATTCTCTACGTCCGAACTTTGCAATGTGTTACTCAGGAGTCGCAGCCCCACCGCCCACTGCCTACTGCCTACGGACCACTGGGCGTAAAATAATCTGCTGGAGGGCGGCGCGTCGGCTGGTAGCGTCCGCCGCGATGAATTCTTTAACAACGCACCGGTGAACCAGTCTTCGATTCAACACGTTCATTTTTTGGGGATTTGCGGCACTGCGATGGGGGCGGTCGCTGTCGCGATGAAGGAGCAAGGCTACACCGTCACCGGGTCTGATGCGGGCGTTTTCCCGCCGATGTCGGACTTTCTCGCGGTTAAAGGAATCGAGATTTCATCGCCCTACGCTGCGGAGAATATCCCAGCGGGCACCGACCTCGTCGTCGTGGGAAATGCCATCGGACGCGGGAACGTGGAGCTGGAGGAAGTGCTGAATCGCCGGATGCACTACCAGTCGCTGCCGGAGACGTTGCGCCACTTTTTTCTGCACGGAAAACGGAACCTCGTTGTCGCGGGGACGCATGGAAAGACGACGACTGCTGCGCTGCTCACGCACATCATGCGGGTGGGGAAAAAGAACCCGGCCTGGATGATCGGCGGCATCGCTGAAGACCTCGGGCAGGGGGCGAGTCTGCATGATTCCGAGCATGTCGTGATCGAGGGCGACGAATACGATACGTGCTTCTTCGACAAAGGGCCGAAGTTCGCGCATTACCTGCCGGAGCTTGCCATCTTGAACGCCGTGGAACTCGACCAGATGGACATCTACGCCGACATCGCGGCGGTGAAAAAGGCGTTCGGGCTACTTGTCCGCGTGCTACCGGAAAACGGCGTGCTCCTTTATAATGCGGACTGTCCGCAGACGTGTGAAGTCGCCGCGACTTCGCGGACAAAGACGCGGCTCGGTGTCGGCCTCGGCGAAGGCAGCGATGTCCGGGCCACGGAGATTTTGCTGAAGCCAAACGGTTCGGAGTTCACGCTTTTCAACACGCGGTTTGCGTTTCCGATGGTCGGCGAGATTTACGTGCGCAACGCCGCAATGGCGATTGCGGCTGCGCGGCATTACGGCGTCGATCTGTGCGACATCGAAAATGCGGTGGCGACGTTCAAGGGCGTGAAGCGCCGACAGGTCATCCGAGGCGAGCGGCGCGGGGTGAAAATCGTGGAGGATTTCGGCAAACACCCGACCAATATCCGCGAGACGTTGCGGGCGTTGCCGTTCCTTTTCCCTGGCGCGCGGGTGTGGGCGGCGGTGGACTTGAAGGCGAATACGATGTGCCGTTCACAGATTCACGACGACCTGCGGACCGCGCTGGAGTTTTGCCACGGCGCGATGATCGGCCCCGTGGATCGCCCGGAGCGATTCAACGAGGGCGATGCGATGGACCCCGTCCGTCTGGCGAAAGAGCTTTCGGAGAGGGGGCATCCTTCCACGGCGGAAAGCGGCGCGGATGCAATCATCGCCCGGCTCGACGCCGTGTCCCAAGCCGGGGACGTGCTCATCGTTTTCAGCAGCGGCGGCTTTGGAGGCATCTACGACAAGTTGCTGACGTAGGAGGGAGCGGCCCTGTGAATGCGTAATTGCGTGGCAGGCGGCATCCGTGCTTAAAAGATATTTATGAATCGCCTATCCGCCACAGTCCTCGCACTTGCGACTGCCGCGACGGCTCATTGTGCCGAGCAACTCTCGAAGCAAGACGTCGAGCGCATCATCGCGCAAGCCGTCCAGCGTGCCCGCGAAATCTCGCCGAACAGCGTGATCGCCGTGACGGACCGTGAAGGCTTTGTAGTCGGTGGTTGGAGTGTAAGTGGTGGTGGATTCCCGCCAGCCGGTGTTTTCGCGGCCGCCGCAGGACGTGCCGCGACTGCTGGGTTCCTGAGCAGTAATCAAAACGCTTTCACCACGCGAACCGCAGGCTGGATCATCCAGCAGCACTTCCCGCCCGGTGTGCGCAATACACCGCCGGGGCCACTCGTCGGCGTGGGTTTCTCCAATCTATTTTATTCCGACGTGAATCGCGTGAAGCAAATCCCCTCGGGGTTCGACGGCGGTGCGTTGGTGGGCGCTACCACGTCTCCGGGAGTTCGCGCGCCGGGGGTTCTCTTCACTTCGTTGCAAGACAGCCCTGGCGGCGTTCCGCTTTATAAAAATGGCGAGCTTGTCGGCGGCATCGGCGTCACCGGGGATGGCTCGCCGACCAATCTCAGCGCCGCCGCCGCGATTCTGGCGCAGGATGTCCAGAAAAACGCCACGCCGGGATTTCGCTTTGGCGGAGACCGTGATGAACTCGTCGCTCTTGCAGGCCAGACTGGATTCCGCGCCCCCGAAGACATCCTCGCCACCAACGTCCTTGCGGGCGGCGTACGGCTCCCTTACGTCACGCCGGGGCCGGAGAATTTCCCGGAAGAACGCGACTCTGGCCCACCGCAGTTTGGCTCGGCGGTCATCGGCTACCCGATTCAGGCGTCGCCGCAACCGTACCCGTATCCCGTCGTCAGTCTCGGCGGCGTGCAGGGGGAAATCCGCTTTCCATTTCGCGATGATCCGACTCCGGGCAGGATCAACGGTGCTGAACGAATCCGAGCCTCGGAGGTTCGTGCGATTGCCGCCGCCGCCGCCATTCGCGCCAGCCGCACCCGCGCAGCCATCCGGCTCCCTCTCGGCACCTCTGCGAAGGTGTGGGTCACCGTTGTAGGCAACCCCCATAAAGCTGGAGAGCCCCCGCCGATTCTCGGCATCTTCCGCGTTGGCGAAGCACCCATTTTCTCGTGGGATGTCAGTGCCCAAAAAGCACGCACCGCCGTCTTCTTCAGCAACACCCAGCTCGCGCAAAGTTCGCGCACCGTCGGCTTTCTGTCCCAGCGCAATTTCCCTCCAGGCCTCGATGGACGCCCCTTCGGTCCATACTTCGGTTTTCAAGAAGCCATCAGCCTCCGCGTCAATCCCAAGACCCACACCTTCCCCGGCAACCCGAATCTTCCAAACGGCCTCACCATTTTCCCCGGTGGCTTCCCGCTCTATCGCGGCAAGACGCTCATCGGCGCGATCGGCGTGTCGGGCGATGGGGTGGATCAAGACGACATCATCGGCGCAGCGGGTGCGGCGCTGTTCCCGGCACCCGAGAAAATTCGCGCGGACCATTTCGCCTACAAAGGAGCCCGGCTTCCGTACGCAAAATTTCCACGCGACCCCGTGCGTTGATTGGCTGTGATTGGTGATTGGTGATTTGTCGCAAGCGTGAAGGCCCCATCATCCGCTTGCGACAAATCACCATCAGCGGCACGCGGCCCCTACTATTGTTCTCGCAACACCCGCCATCGCTGCTACGCGTAGCGCCGCACTTTTCTAAACAGACCACACATGAGCAAAGTCACACTCGGACTCGTCCAAACCGCCGTCAGCGCCGACCTCGATGCAAACCTCGAAAAAGCCGTTGAGCGCAGCATCGCCGCTGCAAAAGCAGGCGCACAGGTCATCTGCCTGCAAGAGCTTTTTCGTGGGCAGTACTTTTGCCAGATCGAAGACCACAAATACTTCGGCTGGGCCGAGTCCATCCCCGGCCAAAGCACCGAAGCGCTCGCCCGCGTGGCCCGCGACCACAAGGTCGTCATCGTTGCTTCACTCTTCGAGCGCC
>JAYSTZ010000909.1:0-13691 GCA_043719365.1 Verrucomicrobiaceae bacterium
ATGTCGTCCATACGAGTGATGGCACCTGCGGCGTCGTTGGTGTGCAGCGTGGAAAGCACCTGGTGTCCGGTGAGCGCCGCTTTCACCGCGATGTCGGCGGTTTCGTTGTCTCGAATTTCACCGATCATGACGATGTCGGGATCCTGACGAAGAATGGATCGCAGCGCGTCCGCGAAGCCCATCCCGATGTCGCTCTTCACGGCGACTTGATTGATGCCGGTGAGCTGGTATTCCACGGGGTCTTCGACGGTCACCAGATTGTAGATCGGGTTATTAAGCTCTCCGAGAATCGTGTAGAGCGTGGTCGTCTTTCCAGAGCCGGTGGGGCCGGTGATGAGGATCATCCCGTGCGGTGCATCGATGGCTTTTTTGAAGACGTTCAGCGTGTAATCGTCGAGGCCAAGCGACTCGATGGAGCCTTGCAAGTTCCCCTTATCGAGGAGACGCATTACGATCTTTTCGCCGTAAACGGTCGGGAGCATCGAGACACGAAGATCGATTTCTTTTCCCGACACACGGATGCGAAACCGACCGTCCTGCGGCACGCGCCGTTCGGCGATGTCGAGTCCTGCGAGAATCTTGATACGACTGGCAATCGGGAGCTGGAGAGCCTTTGGCGGCGAGCTTGCTTCGATGAGCGCACCGTCCACGCGGTAACGAAGCTTGAGCTCTTTTTCGAAAGGCTCGATGTGAATATCCGACGCTTTTTCCTTAATCGCTTGGACGAGGATCAAATTGACGATCTTCACGACCGGGGCGTCTGCGGAATCGTGCGCCATTTTGTCGAGGTCCAGTTCCTCGCGCTTTTGCACCACTTCCTCGACGCTTTCGGCCTCGGCCGCAGCCTTTTCAGCCGCGTCCTTGAGGACCATATCCATGGTTGTGCTGGAATTGCCGACTCCGGACAGCGCCTCCATGACAGCCCGCTCTGTCGTGATCATCGGGACGATCTCCATCTTGGTGCGCTGCCGCAGATCGTCCAGTGCGAGGACGTTCAGCGGATCGGCCATCGCTACGAAGAGCTTGTTCCCGAGCTTGCAAACCGGCGCGAGCTTGTAGGAACGCGCCATGTCCTTCGGCACAAGATCCATCACGCTCTCCGGAACACGGACCCGAGATAAATTGATGGGAGGCGTGTCGAGGCATCGGCCCATGGAAATCACCATGTCCTGCTCGGTGACATAGTTATTGTCCGTGAGGATCTTCAGAAGACGTCCGCCCTGCTTTTTCTGCACGACGGTGGCTTCCTCAAGCTGACTGGGGAGGAGGAGACCATCCTCGATCAGGACATCTGCGATTCGTTCACCAAAAGATTTAATGCTCATGATCGGGTGATTGGATTATTCGAAACGGTACGTGTCTTGGAGCACTTTCAAAATGGATGCCGGAGAGGCGAGATGCCACTGAATGTTGTAGTCGAGGAGTTGCTGCACTGCCTGCTTGCCGACCATATCGAACGGATTCGCCACTGCGATCATCATCGTTCGGCTGACGATGTCGAAAGGGATCATCAGCCGACCAACGGTGATTACCTCGGGAAGCATTCGGACTACCTGCCGGTCGATGTCGTAACAATCCAACGGGATGTAGGCGAATTTCGAGCGATCCAAAATTCCGCAAAGCAGTTGCTCCAAATCCACGGAACCGCGAGTCACAATCTCGTTGAGAAGCGAGGCTGAGACCTGCGTATCAGATCGATCAGCGTTTTTCTTGCGGACGATGTGCAAAGCCTGGGAAACGATATCATCGGACACCAGTCGATGCTGGAGAAGAAATCGAACGAGCGAGTCATTGCCATCGTCCGAACCCGCGAGCCTTTCGGAAACGACCTTGTTGTCGCCCGACATCGCCAAGCTCAACCGTTCATTGGCCTGCGTCTTCTTGGTCACAATCAAATTTCCGTTGTCCTGAACGACGCTTTGGAAATCGAGATTGATGCCATCTCCCGGCCCCTGCGCAGACGCCTGAAGTGCGTGGAGCCTCTGTCCCACTTCCCCCAAAGCGGCAATGACTTCCGTGTTGTCTGGCTCTTCGTGGAGGATTCGTTCGTATTCGAGCAGTGCGGAGGAGTATTGCCCGAGTTCCATGTGAGTATCTGCCAGTCGCCGTCCAACCTTGAGCGAGTCGCCAGGTTGACCGCACTTGGAATATGCCTCTTTGAGAATTTCGAGACTCTGCGTGTCATGCGGATTCGCCTGCGTAATGACCTCGAACATCTCGATGGTCTGACGAAGTTGCTCCTGCTCTTCTGTTGAGAGCGGCTGCGAATTTGAAGTGTCGGTCATGGGCTTTATCAGGATCGAAATTAGCGGAAACCGTGCCTCCTCGGATAAAACCATGACTTTTATCAAAAAACGAACCCCGGGAGCTTCGTTCGCTCCCGGGGCCGGAAAAAGTGGACGACCATAAGCCGGATTCTGTGACACGGCGCTTTCGCGCCATGCGGCAGTCATTTCTCTCGCCTGCTTGCGCAGGACGCCGCACGCCCCAGCCGAAGCCGAAACGCACAGTGCGACTATTACCCGGGGAGCGTCTTGCCGAAGCGAAAACCGGCCAGGCGCCAACTCCCCTGCTTTGTCTTGCACCGCGGAAGGTTTCTCCTGCCCCGCCTGTTGCCAGTCGGGCGGTGGGCTCTTACCCCGCCATTTCACCCTTACCGGAAGAGGCACGAGGCCCCGGCCGGCGGTTTATTTTCTGTGATACTGTCTGTCATGCCCTGCTTTCGCCGGGCATCCCCGCAGATTCTCCACGGTCCGCTGCCTAGTGGTGTCCGGACTTTCCTCCCGCAGGCGAACTGCGGGCGACTGCCGGTCGTCCGCCTCACGGGTAGCGCAGCATTCTGCTTCGGGAAAGAAGAAAACTGCGGCTTGACCGCATGGTGCTATAAGATGCGGCTACGCAGCAATTGCGGCGTAGCCGCATCCACAACAATAGCCGTGGGCTCGTTCCTCACCCATCCCGATCTATCGGGATTGTTTTTCCACTACGCGGATTCTACATCACAGCGCGGTCACACCCAAGAAAACGGCCGCGCTGCATGGCCTGCGTCGATTGTGACGTCGCGGGTTACGATTACTGCAAACCGGGTTTTGAACCGAATGCCCGCGTCGCGGGTCTCAGAGTGATGCGCATTTTCATCGCACTGTTTTTTTCGCCGCAGCCTGCACCGACGCGCAGGAGCCGTCGGCAAAGCCGTGGATATTCATCTCCCCACTACCCGTTGCGAAGGATGCGCCGCCGGAACTGCGAGACGACGATAATGTGCGGATGACGCTTGAAGGAGTGCCGGAGAAGTTTACTGCGGAATTCAACGGAGAACTTATGGTGGACGATGGCACCCTTACCGTGCCGCTGATTGGGAGAGTCCGCGCGGCAGGACTTACGCCGGCACAAGTGGCGGCGGCGATTGAACGGGAGTTGGTTGCGAAGAAATTCTTCGTCACGCCGAAGATTTCTTTGGAACGGACCGGGAGGATTCCAATGGTAACAATCCGCGGCGGTGTGCGCGCGCCGGGGCGAATCCGTTGGACTCCCGAACTCACGCTCTCGGCCGCTTTTAGTGCGAGCGGCGGGCCCTCCGGGTGGTCGGTCAATTTCACCATCACTCGTGCGGGCAAAGTGACGAACTACTCGCAGAAGAGCATCAAGGCAGACCCGAAGCTGGACCCGAAACTGGAGCCCGGCGATATCATCGATGCCGCCGGGGAGTATTGAACGTGCTGGCTCTTATTTCGCGATGAACTCAGCGGGCTCGCTCCAGTGGCTCCAACGTCCGGTGCTGTCTTTGTGGCGGGCGCGGACGCGGTAGGTGGCTCCGGTTTTGCAGGTGCCTTGCGGGATGTGGACTTGGGGGACGATTGAGGGGGCTTCGGCGCTTTCCCACAGCGGCTCGATTTCGTAGCGCCAGGGTTTGCGGTCCGGCGTGCCGATTTCGCCAACGCGCCACTGCATCGTGCCAAACGGGTGTTTGCCGGCAAACGCGCTCGACTCGAAGCCGAGGGCTCCGGCGGGGTAGTCGGCGGGGCCGGTGTATTTGACGACGGGGCGTTCTGGAATTTCGTTATCGGCGGCTTCGATGCCGAGATAACCCCAGCCGTAACCGAGGGGTTTTTGGTCGTCGATTCGGTAATCTTTTTCGGGGCGGGTGTCGGTGCAGAAATCGACGACGTATTTTGCGAAGCTACCGAAGTCTTTGATCGCGGGGTTGCGGTAAAATGCGCCTTTGTTGCGAGTCGGCGGCGCGTAGTTCCAGCGCGCTTCGTCGAGCTGTGCCCAACTGCCGGACTTCGTGTCGATGTGGCGCGTGTATTCGGCGACAAGCTGGCCGATTTGGCCGCCTGCGGGGCGCGCGTCGCTGGCGAGGAGATCCTGGATTTCCCGCGCGCGGTTGCGGAATTCGAGCTTGAGCGCGGGGACTTCGAGGCAGCGAATCTGGTCGATGTAGCCGGGCTGGTGGTTGCGGGGGAGGAACTGCATATCGAGGTCCCACGGCACGGGCATCCAGCCGCGCTCGGGGTGGTGGTAGAAGTAGTGGTTGGCCCCGGGACGGAGGTCGATATTGGAGACGAGCCGGTTGATAGCGTGGAAGCTGAAGTAGGACTCGACGTCCATATTTTTGCGCCACCAATCCTCGGCTTTGCCCTGCGGGCCGCTGCGAAACTGGTCCCACTCGCGCCCCGCTTCGCCGGGGTAGCCGCCGGGGATGTGCTGGACGCCGTGCTCGGAAGCGACGGTGATTCCGTCGGGCCAGCGGTGGTTTTTGAGCCACGCGCCGTCGGGGTCTTCGATGGCCTGGTAGAGTCCCCAAAGGTCGCCGTCATACTGGGTCTTGCCTTGCTCTTCCGCGGACGAGACGACGCGAAAATGGATGGGCTGGCAGTCGGATGCGGGGATGCCGGCGAGCTGGTAGGCCCGGAAGGAAATGGCTTCGTCGAGCCCGGCCATGCCCCGGTTTTCCTGCACCCACGGGGAGGCGCAGCCGTTCATCGAAAAACTATTCCAGCTCTCCTTGCGGAGCCGCCCCCATTGGTCGCGCATGGGCATTTCGTGGGCTGGGAGGAAGTTGAAGCCCCACTTGTTTTTCCCGCACTCGTAGGTGCTGGCGCTGCCGCGATTGTGGAACGCGATGTGGTCGTACACATGCCCCTCGTGAACGAAGGTGCCGGTAAGTCTGCGGTGGTTGAAGCCGCCATTATACTGGCTGTTGCGGACATCTTCGGCATTCGCGACGAGGGTGAAAACGGGGAGCGTCTTTTGCATTTCCCCGCTGAAGACGGCGGGCGGCGTCTTGCCGGGCTGCGATGCGCCGGTCCAGTCGGGCGGGCCATTCCAGACGAAGAAGGCGAAGTTCGGGCACGGGTCGTCGGCGTAGGGCAGACGCACCCTGGCGCCATCGCCGCCGGTGGCGGTAAAGCGATAGCGGACGAGCCGCCGGTTTGTCTGCGCGGTGCCGGGAATCGTGCCGGACCAAACGTTGTCCTTCGCGCGAAGGTCGCCGTCGAGGCCATCGTCGTTCAACGCGAAATCCTGCCAGCGCGTCTCGTAATCCGCATCGCCCTTGCGGACGTAAGCACCGGGCTCAACGAACTGGACATGGGCCACGACGGACTGGACGCCCTCGCGGTCCGTGATAGCGGCGGAGAGGACGACGGCCTCGCCGGCCTTTGGAGCATCCGGCTTGTGCTGGACCCACGCGCAGGCGGGCGGAGCGCTGGCCGCAGCCACAGAATTCGGAGCACCGGGCGTGGGGCGAGTGCCGCCTTTCACCTGGCCCGGAAGCGCAAGCGACACATCCATCGAGAGGTCGCTGCTATCGAGCGCGGAATTGATCGCCTGCACGGCGAGGACGTTCTCGCCCTGGACTAAGAAGCGCGCGGGATTGTCGATGCGCACTTCCTCCCACTCACCGGCTTCGTGCTCCTCCGCACGAGTCTTCAGCGAGAGTGCGCCCGCCGCGACATGCAGCCGTGCGACCTCCTTGCCGTTGAACCACACCACGCAGCCGTCATCCACACGCACCCGCAGCACGACAGTCGCCGGCATTTCCGCGACACTGAAACGATGACGGAAAAACGCGCAACTGTAGTGGCCCTGCATGTCGCCGAGCACCGTCGCATCGTCATCATCGCCGTAGCCAAAGCCGGCCTTCCCCGAGTTCCACGCGGCGTCTTCATTGTATTCACGCGCCGTCCACGCGCCGGGCTCGGAGTCCCCCTTGCGCCACTTCCACCCGCTGCTCCCGGGCGGCACGAAGACGCCCGTTTTCGCCGCAGGCGGCGCGTCGCCGAATCCCGATGCCCTCCAATGTCCAGGCCTCGATGCATCCGCGAGCGGGTGGATGCGCTCCAGCGAAGACCCCATGCCCGCGCTGGCAGTGGGCCACGGAAATCCGACGCCGTATTTTATGGACTCGACCGCTTTTCCGCTGCTGTCCGCGAGCACGAGCTTTTCGCCCTCGTTGCTCAATTTTCCGGGGAACGGCCCGAGGGCTTTCACGGCGAACTCTTTTTCGAGAGCGATAGCGTCCTGGGCGACGACGAGATAGCCTCCTGCGTCGAGGGTCGTGCCGGCCGGGAAGACGAATTTATCGAGCTTCCAGCCATCCAGTCTCGCAGGCGCGTCGCCCGCATTGAACAGCTCGACGAACTCCAGCGGACGCTTGTCCTTCGGGTCGAAATGGATCTCGTTGATCACCACACGCTCCCCGGCCAATGCGCACGAGCCCGTCAAAGTTAACAGCCATCCCTTCAAACAAATCACGCACTCAATATCCGCTTCCCGCAGGAGTCGTAGCAACAAAGTTCGGTGGACACGCTTTCCGCATTCGCATATCTCCCGTGCTACTCATGCCACTTCAGTTCGACCTACATTGCCACTCTTGGTTTTCCGGGGACGGCGTGAGCAGCCCGGAAGCCCTCATCGCCGCTGCGAAACGCAAAGGCCTCAACGGCTTCGCGCTGACTGATCACAATACCTGCGACGCTTACCAATACTGCGTGGACAAGGGATTTGCGCGCCTCGACGGGACTCCCGTGGACGGCTTCCTCATCATCCCAGGCGTCGAAGTCTCCACGCAGGAAGGGCACCTCCTCTGCATCGGCAACATCCTCCCGCAGATGAAAGGAAAGCCCGCCCGCGAAGTCGTCGAAGCAATCCATGCAGCAGGCGGACTCGCCATTCCGGCACACCCTTACGATGTGTTCCGCGCGGGCATCCGCGAAGACGTCCTCGCGACACTCGACATCGACGCGCTCGAAGTTTTCAACGCCGCGATTTCTTTCCCAAAATACAACACCCAGGCCCTTGAATACGCCAGACTGCGGGGTCTGCCGATGACCGCTGCGAGCGACGCACACCACGAGGCAGCAATCGGAGTGACCAGGATGACGTTCGACACCGGCGACCATTCTGTGAAAGGCATCGTCGCCGCGGTGAAGACCGGCGGCCAAAGGCACGAGCACCTCCTGTCATTTCGCGATAAATTGAGGAAGACGCTGAACAACTGGTTCCGACTCCACAGACGCCGCACCTTCGCGCCCCCGAAGAAGTAGCAGGGCCGACGTTGTATTTCCCGATTGACGCAGTGATTGCGCGCGGCGAGACGAGAGACATGCCCACAGCTTACGACGAGGTTCAGTATCCTAGCGCAGTCTATTCCCAAACTCACCCGGACAGACTGGCGACCATTGCCCTACTCTCCGGCATGGAGCCGACACCAGTGGAGCGCTGCAGAGTGTTGGAACTGGGCAGCGGCGATGGCTTCAATCTTCTGGCGATGTCTGTCGGACTTCCGGAGAGCGAGTTTGTCGGAATCGACCTCGCAGAGCAACCCATCGCCCGCGGCAATGCGATCGCCGCCCGCATTGGACAGAAAAATGTCAGGCTGATCGCCCGGGATGTCGCCGAGGATTGTTCGGACTTGGGACAGTTCGACTACATCATCGCACACGGACTATTCTCATGGGTCCCGCAGCACGTTCGGGAACGGGTGATGAAGATGTGCCGCACAAACCTCAGCCCCGGCGGCGTCGCGTATATCAGCTACAACGCGTATCCGGGGAATCATATGCGGGACCTCGTTCGCGGAATGATGCGATACCACGTCGCGCACTTCGACAACCCCACTGTGCAGATTCTACAGGCGCGCGGGCTGATCAAATTATTGTCCGAAGCTGGGAGCCCCACCGACCCCTACCTTCAGATCCTTGCGCGTGAGTTGGACCGCGTCCGGAAATATACGGACTCTGGTTTTTTCCACGACGACCTGAGTTCGATCAATCAGCCCTTCTACTTTCACCAGTTCATGACCCACGCACAACAAAACGGGCTCCAGTTTCTGGGCGAGGCGGACATTTGTGAAAAGCAAGAACTCACATACCCTGCCCATGTGCAGGCAGTCCTTCAAGGGCTCGATTCCAATGATGTCGTCGGGCGCGAACAGTATCGGGATTTCCTGCGCTGCAGGGCGTTTCGCCAGACCTTGCTTTGCCACGAGGGAATCCCCATCGACCGGGAGCTTTCCCCGGAGCCGATGCGAAGGCTATTCCTTTCGGGAGAACTCCGCTCTTCCTCGCCGCGCCCGGACATCACCGGGAATACTCCTGAGCTGTTCACCGGCTGCAAAAAAGCGGAACTCGAAACCAGTCGCCCGCTCATCAAAGTCGCGTTCCGACGCCTTGGCGCTGCGTGGCCCGCGCCGCTTCCATTCAACGATCTTCTGTCGCAATCGCGGAGCGATCTCGCCCGGAACGGCGAAGACCGCTTGGCCGAAGACGCTCATGAACTCAGCTCGGCGATGCTGGGAGCATCCATCGCCGGCGCAGTCGAACTCCGTGCACACAATCCCCATTTGGTCATGAAACCCGGAGAGAAGCCCCGGGCAAGCGCTCTGGCCCGCGCGCAAGTCGAAATCGGAAATCGCGTCGCCACGCTGCTGCATGGCATCGTGCAAATCGACGACGAGCCAAGCCGCATCCTGCTTCGTTTGCTGGATGGAACTCGCGATCGGGCCGCTCTGCGCGTCGCGATCCAGAACACCGTTCCAAATGGCAGGGCACTTTCCGAAGCTGACCTCGACGAAGGTCTCGGGCAACTCGCCCGCATGGCGCTTATTGAGTCTTAGGCGCAGTCTTTCCGGCAATCACGACCATTCCATCCACGGGCTTGAAAAACTCGAGCCGCAGCGCGGTAAACGTGATCTGAACGCTCTCAAAACCCGCCTGACTCAGCGCGGACCGAACATATTGTTCCGCGTGGGTGTAGCGCCCCGATGGCTCAAGAGTCATCGGCGAATTCCCCGATGCCGAGACCGTCTTCTCCACAGTGAAAATGAGATATCCACCGCCGCGAAGCGCATCAAAAGCAGCAGTAAAAACCGCTTCCAATCGACCAAAATAGCAGAGCGTATCTGCGGAGATAATCGCATCATACGCAGCCCTTTTTCCGCTGATAAATGCAGTCAACTCCGCTGCGACGAGATCGTCGTATCCGCCGCGAACCCTCGCCTTTTCGAGCATCCCGTTGGACAGATCCACGCCCTCGAGTCGCCGCGCAAATGGACGCAACAGCGGACCGCAAAGTCCGGTCCCGCAACCCGCGTCGAGGATCTCGAGCGTTCCATCGGCCCCTGCCACGCAACTCGTCAGCGCATCCGCGACCAGTTGCGGCGCTCGGTAGTCGAGATCCTTCAGCTTTTTGTCGAACGACTCGGCGAAACGGTCGAACACATGCACGACAAAATTGTCCCCGGCCCTTTCCGGAATCGCTTCGCCAGTTCCGGCAGAAAGTAAATGTAACGGAACGGGATTGGCTGGGTCTGCCTGGCTCCACTTCCGCCATGTATCCCTCGCGTCCCCTTCCCGGCCCATCATATTGAGCGCGAGCCCGAGCAGCGAATTTGCGTAGCTGTCTTTAGGGTCGATCTCCACGGCTTTTCGGTAGGCTTCGATAGACTCATCGTGCCGCCCTTGGTCAAAGAAGATACCCGCCAGCACCACGAACGACATCGGGTCGCCGGAGTTGATTTCGGTGTGCTTCACGACGGCATCGGTCGCCTCGTCCTTCCTTCCCTGCTTCCACAAAATGGAGCCGAGGCGACCGTAGGCCTCGGGGTGACCGGGACGGCGTTCAATCACAGCCCGGTAAGCGTTCATGCTTTCATCCAACAGTTCGAGTTTCTCCAGCGCGCTTCCGAGATTGAGGTAGGCGTCCGCATGGTCGGGCTCAAACGCAATCGCCCTTTGGTAAGCATCCACCGCGCCGATGAAATCCTGACGAACACTCGCCATCACCCCGAGATTATTGTGGGCGTCCGCGAACTCCGGGCGAAGCTCGGTCGCCTTCTGATAAGCCGAAACCGCTTCCGCAATTTCACCGCGGGACTTCAAAACGTTGCCGAAATTATTCCAGAAGTCCGCATGCTCCGGCGCGAGAACAATCGAACGAGCCACCAACGCGGCAGCAAGATCGCCTTCCCCGCGTTTGAACGCGATCAATCCCGAAAAATGCAGCGCGTCCGGACATTCCGGCCACGCCTCCAATACGCGATCACAGATCGCTTCAGCCTCGTCGAATTTGCCGCGTCGCATTGCCTGACTGGCAAGCGCAATCACCTCGTCAATAGTCATCTCGACCTCTCGGGGAGTCTCGGTATTCATAAAAGGGACCCGGATTAACCCAAGCGAAAAGCGAGCGGACGCGGAGGATCCGATATCGAACGCAGGCTGAGCAGCAGAACGGAATCGCGTCCCTTTACCGACAGAACCGGCATGAGACCGCGGCTCAGAATTGCGTCTGCCGCTTTGTCCGAAAGCAATGCCTCGGCGCACGGCTTGGTCTCCTTTTCGCCTCCCGCTTTGAAAGAATAAACTGGGAGCCCGCCGATCTCGCCGCCCGCTCCACCGAGTTCCATATCCCATCCATCGTCCGAGAACGCTGTCACCATTCGATGGCCGCAAAGGAACGCCGGGTTCGCCCAAAGGTAGCACTCATGGGCGTCCGCCGCCGGCAACTCCTCAAAAGGCAAAGTCTGAATCGGGTCGCTCGCGTTTCCATACGGCTGGCGGATCAAGAACCGAGGAAGGGCAAGTCCGATGTGGGCGGCCAGAGCGTCCTTTCGCAGCGGCATTGCTTCGGACTGAGCCCAATCAAGCGGATTTGGCTGCGTTGCGAACGATGCACAACCCGTCAGTTCCGACTTGGCTGCACCGATGAACGCCGTCCCGCATGAAGCCGCGAGACGGGCGATTCGCAGCAACGCATCCGACTCCTCCTGGCCAAACGAAAACGCTCCAAGGATAACCGCCGGCGCGAGCTTTTCAAGATGCCTGCCTATCCCCGTCGCCGCGGGGTTTTCCATCGACGACAACTGCGCATCGAGTTCCCCGCCCGAGATGTCAATCGCATGGAGCTTCACACTTTCTCCCGCTTCGCGGACCAAGAAATCCAGCCCCCGCCAAGCCGCCTCGATCGACTGAAATTCCGGATGATGCAAAATGCTCCGCAGTTCTTTGCCGATCAACTCCTCCAGCATCGGGAGTAGTTGCTGCTGGCTCGTGCTCGGGTTCCGAATGACGGACGGCTCGACCGCCTGCTTGATCAAATTCCCGACAATCGAATCCGAAGCCTTCTGCACAATATGCTCGGTCGGTGCCCGTCCGAGCAATCGCGCGATCATATCGTCGGGCGATTCCGCAGGCGCGGGAGTTTCACCCGCCATTGCGGCAGGCGCGGTCGTTCCGCCACCGAGCAGCGCCTGCACTTCGGCAGCCGCGCTATCGGAGCCACCCGGCGCGCGCAATTTCGAACGCAACTCAACAAGCCGCGCCAGCAATGGCACACGCTTCAACAATTGATCCGGATGGAAATCGTCGAGGTTCGTGAACGAAAGCACACCCGCTCCGGGGACATTCAGAGACGCGCCAAACCGCGCGCAAACCGAGTCGAAATTATCGCAATCAACCTGAAGCACCCGTTCTCCTTTTGCACCGCCGCCAAAACCCGCAAGGATCGCGATTCCGAGCGGAGCATCCTCATCCAGCGGTTCGCCACCGGTGTTTTTTTGAAACGAAAAATCTAAGCTGACATGGGGTCGTTTAATTGGGTCGGGCATACAGATATTAGTTGGTGTGCGCTACGGGCCGTGACACGGCAAAAACGGTGATATCGCTTGCGAACAATAGATCAAGTTTTCTCGTTGCGAATGTGCTTGGATTTAATGACCGCGCTTAATACAAGAAACGCCATGGGAAACTCTACTCCTGCCTTCAGTCTCGGCCTCGGCGACCTGTTCAAGCCTGGCATTTGCCCCGCGCGCACTCCCGGCACTCTCGGCATCAACGACCACGGAGATCCAAACGCGTGGTCGCTCCATGGAGACACCCCGGGAAGTTTGGGCCTGTGGGACTTTGGAGATCCCGCCCAAATGCCGCTTCGCCCCGGATTCCCTGCGCTCGGAGGTGCCTTCGCACGCACTCAGTATTCCCGCGCAATGTCAGTTGTCCCCAATCAGTGCGTGGCAGGAAGCCCGGTGAATTTCCAAAGCGTCGTCGATGCGATCACGAGCGAACAGTTGGCAAAAATCTTCCCGAAGGCCAAGGCCGACTACCTCAAACAGGTCGCTGACGAACTGAACAACGACCTGCCGAAATACGGTCTCGATTCAGTATTGAGAAGAGCCCACTTCTTCGCGCAAGTGCGTCAGGAAGCCGGCACCGCGATGGCAGCAACCGTCGAGAATCTCAACTACAGTCCGGAAAGCCTGATCGCAACCTTCAGCTATTACGCCAACCACAAGGACGAAGCCACGACCGACGGCTACGAGAAAGATCCGAAGACCAAGAAAATTACCCGCGCCGCCGACCAGCAGGCCATTGCCAACAAGGCCTACGGAAATCGCTACGGGAACGGAAACGTGGCCAGCGGGGACGGATGGAACTTTCGTGGACGTGGATTGAAGCAAGTCACCTTCCGGTCCAACTACAAAGACATTGGAGAGCAATACAACAAACTGTATCCGAACTCCCAGGCTGATTTCATCGCGAATCCGGGACTCATGGCGGAGTTCCCTCACTCGGTGCGATCTGCTGTGTGTTTCTGGATTAGGAACAATCTGCACAAACTCGCAGACCACGGCAGCACCGCCAAGGATGTGGACGCGATCACGGCAGTCATAAACAAAAACACGAACTCCTACAAAGACCGGCAGGACAATTTCACCATTGCCTACAACGCCTTCAAGTAGCCTTCGGTCCGGAATTGACGCAGCCATTAAACGCCGCCAGAATTTCAATGTCCCATCCAGCTTGTCCGAACATCAACCACTTCAACCGAAGATAACCTATGCCTCAACAAGTAGTAGCCGGCGCGACTCTCATGTGTACTTTTGGCGCAGCGCCGAGCACGCTCATCGTCCTGCCAACAAATATGACCATGGTCGGCGGCCCGCCCGCTGCAAATATCATGGATCAAAAGCCCATCGTGAATATTCCGCCCTTTGGGATGTGCATGTCGCTGGCCAATCCGGCAGTCGCAGCCGCTACTTCGGCCGCACTGGGAGTCCTGACGCCGATGCCGTGCATTCCGGTCATTCCTGCGCCGTGGGCTCCAGGCGCTCCGACCGTGATGATCGGGAACATTCCTGCGCTGGATAGCACGTCGAAGTGTATGTGTACTTGGGCCGGTGTGATATCGAT
>JAYSTZ010000910.1:0-5304 GCA_043719365.1 Verrucomicrobiaceae bacterium
GAAACTGGACAGGCTGGAAGCCCATCCCACTCCGACAGCCTAGAAGGCTGTCCTACTACCGTCGCGCGTCGCGCTTCCGTTCCACTTTTAATCACACCCCCAGCGGACGCGCCGCAGTTTGCGCGTTTGCGTCCTATGGTTCGGCTGTATAGGAGGGTTCTCCTTTTATGAAAGTATTCGTTTTGGCTTTGGCTACTGTGCCTGTGTTTGCGGCGAATGTGCCGGATTTCACCCGGGAGGTCCGTCCGATTTTGTCGCGCTATTGCTTTAAGTGTCACGGGCCGGACGACAAGACGCGGAAGGGCGAATTGCGTCTGGATGGGCGGGAGTTTGCGATGAAGGCGGCGGAGTCGGGCGCTCATGCCGTGGTGCCGGGGAAGGCGGATGAGAGTGAAGCGGTGAAGCGCATTTTTTCGACAGACCCGGAGGAGGTGATGCCACCGCCTGCGGCGAAAATTCCGATCACGCCGGCGCAGATGGATATTTTGCGCAGATGGATCGCGGGAGGAGCGGAATACAAGCAGCATTGGTCCTTTGTTCCGCCTGTGCGTGTGGAGCCCTCGGAGCCGGGGCATCCGGTGGATGCGTTTGTGCGGCGGAAGCTGAAGGATGTGGGGCTGGGGCTTTCGGAGCCGGCGGATGCGGCCACGCTGAGCCGGAGGTTATATTTAGACCTCGTGGGGCTGATCCCGACGCCGGAGGAGGCTGCGGTTTTTGAAAAGGCGGCGGTCGTGGACCGGCATAAGGCGGTGGAGGAGCTTGCGGACCGGCTGATTGCTTCGCCGGCGTACGGCGAGCGCTGGGCGCGGCGGTGGCTGGATCTGGCGCGCTACGCGGATACGAACGGGTATGAGAAGGACCGCGACCGGAGCATCTGGCCGTATCGGGATTGGGTGATCAATGCGCTGAATGCGGACATGCCGTTCGACCGGTTTTCGATCGAGCAGATCGCGGGGGATATGCTGCCGAATGCGACTCTGGAGCAGAAGATCGCGACCGGGTTTCATCGAAATACGATGCTGAACGAAGAGGGCGGAATCGACCCGCTGGAGTTCCGCTACAATGCGATGGTGGATCGCGTGGCGACGACGGGAACGGTGTGGCTCGGGCTCACGGTAGGTTGCGCACAATGCCATACTCACAAGTTCGACCCGATCCCGCACACGGAGTATTACCAGATGATGGCGTTCCTGAATAATGCAGACGAGCCGGAGTTGGAGATCCCTGCGCCGGATGCTGCGGAGCGCGCGAAGGCGGATGCGGCGCGGATGCAGTCGCTGATCGCGGCGCTGGCTGAGAAGTGGCCGCTCCCCGCGCAGTCCACGGCAAAATGGGAGACGCCGAGGCCGGTGGTGCGCGTGTCGGAGAAGGAGGCGTTCAAAGTCGCGGAGGACAACTCGGTGCAGTTCACGGCACCGGGTCCGGAGAAGCAGACGGTGACGCTGGAGCTGGAGTCGGCGGGCGCCGCGGATCGGTTGCGTCTGGAGGCGCTGCCGGATGCGCTTGTCGGACGTGTGGCACACGGGAATTTTGTGCTCTCGGAAATCACGGTGTCGGTTTTGGAGAAAGACGGGAAGACGGTGCCGGTGAAGATTGCGCGCGCGGAGGCGAATGTGGAGCAGAGTGGCTTCGCGGTGAGCGGTGCATTTGATGGCGATGCGGGCACCGGGTGGGCGGTGGATAGCCAGAAGAGCCCGTTGAGCGAGCTGCGGACGGCGACGTTCATTTTCGAAAAGCCGGTGGCGGGGCCAGCAAAGTACCGAGTGGAGCTGGCGCAGAATTACGGCAAGCAACACACAATCAAGCGCCCGAAAATCAGCCTTGGTTCACCGGCGAAAGACGAGCCGTTGCAGAGCCGCGAGTCGTTGGTCGCGGCGGCGTTCGATGCATGGCTGGCAAAGCAGCGGGCGGCGAACGTGGTGTGGAGCGTGATGCGGCCTGCGGAGGCGAAATCGAATCTCCCGTTGCTGACGGTGCAGCCGGACGATTCGGTGTTTGTGTCGGGCGACATTTCGAAACAGGACACGTATGAACTGGTGTTTCGCGATATCCCGGCGGGGACTGTCTCGCTGCGGCTGGAGGCGATGCCGGACGAGCGACTGCCGGCGCGCGGCCCCGGCATGACGTATTACGAGGGGCCAAAGGGCGACTTTTTCCTGACAGAATTCCAAGTCGAAGCGGACGGGAAGGCGGTCCGTATTCCCGATGCATCGGCGAGCTACTCGAAGAACAACTTTGGCGGCAATCCAGCGAGCGCGAAGGCGGCGACGGATGGCGATATGCAGACGGGATGGACGTGCGCAGACAGGCCGGGCGAGGCTCATGAGGCGGTGTTCATTTTCGACCAGCCGCTGGCTGCGACGCGCGAGCTGCGGGTGAAGATGTTCTTTGGGCGTCACTACGCATGCTCGCTCGGTCGCTTCCGTCTTTCATCCGGTGTCGCGAAGAACGCCGTCGCAGGTGAGATTCCCTCGGAGATAGGGAAGCTGGTGTCGATTACCGATGCGCAGCTTTCCACGGCTCAGCGCGCTACTTTGCGCGCGCACTTTTTGATTACTGCTCCGGAGCTTGCGAGCGAGGCGCGCGAGATCCGATCGCTCCAGAAGACGAGGCCTGCGGCGACGAGTCTTGTGATGCGCGAGCGTCCGCCGGAGAACATCCGCCCAACGCATCTCCACAATCGGGGCGAGTATCTCCAGCCGAAGGAGCAGGTGCAGCCCGGGGTTCTCAGCGTGCTGAATCCGTTGCCGCAGGGAACGAAAGATCGCCTGGCATTTGCGCGCTGGCTGGTTTCGCCGGAAAATCCACTCACGGCCCGTGTAGCAGTCAATCGTGCATGGGCCGCGTTTTTCGGGCGCGGAATCGTGAAGACGGTGGAGGATTTCGGCCTGCAAGGCGAGACTCCGACGCACCCGGAACTGCTCGACTGGCTGGCTACGGAGTTCGTCAAAAACGGGTGGTCACAGAAGAAGTTGCATCGCCTCATTGTGACGAGCGAGACGTACCAGCAATCCTCGCGCGTCCTGCCCGTGCAACTAAAGAATGACCCGGACAATCGCTATCTCTCGCACTTTCCACGCGTGCGTCTGGAGGCCGAAATGGTGCGCGACGGGACGTTGCGAGCGAGCGGATTGCTGGTGGAAAAAATCGGCGGTCCAAGCGTGCGTCCGCCGCAGCCGGATGGTGTCACCGAGGTCGCCTACGGTGGCGGAAAATGGAATGCATCGACCGGTGACTCGAGATACCGCCGGAGCCTCTACACTTTCTCGAAGCGTACCGCACCGTTCGCGCTCTACAACACGTTCGATGCGCCGACCGGTGAAGCGTGCATAGCCCGGCGCGACGCTTCCAATACCGCTCTGCAAGCGCTCAGCGTGATGAACGACGTTGTCTTTGCGGAAGCAGCGCAGGCTTTGGGGCGTCAGCTCGCTACAGAAACTACGCCGGTGCCGGAGCGCATCGCCGGAATGATGCGGCGCGTTCTTACTCGCAGTCCGAAACCGGAGGAGGTCGCCCTGCTGGCGAAGTTCTACGATGCGCAGCGGGCACGATTTGCGAGTGGGGAGCTCGACGCAGCGAAGTTCGGCGCCAAAACGCCCGAAGCCGCAGCGTGGACGGCGCTTGTGCGTTCGATGTTTAATTTGGACGAGGCACTGACGAAGGGATAGGTCAGTGCTTCGTGCGGCTGCGGCTTACGCGAACTCGTCGGGCTCTTTTTTGAAGCGGGCGATCCATGCGCAGAGCGCGGGGAGAACGAGGAGATTGAGCGCCGTGCTGCTGGCGAGGCCACCGAGGATGACGATGGCCATGGGGCCTTCGATTTCGCGTCCTGCTTCGCCGCTGCCCAGTGCGAGAGGGAGCACGCCGAGGGCGGTGACGAGGGCGGTCATCAGGATAGGAACGACGCGCTCGCTCGCCCCGCGCGCGACGGTTTCGAGGTTCCACTCCGCGCCTTCTTCGAGCACGAGATGCTCGTAGTGCGAGAGGAGCATGATGCTGTTGCGCATACTAATTCCGAAGAGCGTGACGAAGCCGACGAGCGAACCGATGCTCATGACGCTACCGCTGGCGAATACGGCGAGCACACCGCCAACGAGTGCGAACGGGATGTTCGCAAGGACCAGCGCGACATGCCTCGCTTTGCCAAAGACGAGCGAGAGCAGAATAAGGATGCCGAAGAGCGCGATGCCGCTGTGGACGATGAGTTCCCGCTGTGCCTGTACCTGTTCGCCGGCTGCGCCGCTCCATTCGAGATAGACGCCTTTGGGCAGGCGGACGTTTTTTTCCACGCGCTTGCGAGCCTCGCTGGTGAAGCTGGAGACGTCGCGTTTCTCTACGTTGCACGTCACCGTCTGGCGGCGGCGCGCGCCGTCATGCTGGATGCTCGGACGTCCGTTAGTGAGCTCGACATCGGCGAGCTGGCGGAGTGGAACGCGGAGTCCGTCGCCGTTGGTAACGAGCAAATCACCGACGCTCTCGGGATCGCGCCGGGCCTCGGGTGCGAGAATGACGGCGAGTTCATGAATGCGGTTGCCGCGGACCATTTGCGCGACATCGGCACCCTGGAACGCGGTCTGCACCGCTTCGAGAACGGGCAGCGGCTGGAAGCCAAATTGCGTGAGACGCTCCGGCCGCAGATGCACCGCGAGGACCGGCGCTCCCGGCGGAGCTTTCACCTGCACGTCTGCGTTTCCGTTGACAGCAGCGAGCTCGGCTTCGACGAGTCGGGCGACGCTGTCGAGCTTGTCGAGGTCGTCGCCGAACACGTTTACCACGACTTGTGCGGTCTCGCCGGAGATCGTCTCGCCGATTCGGTCGCCGAGGAACGTTAGGACTTCGCTGGAGATGCCGGGCGTTTCTTCGAGTAAATCGCGGAGTGCTGCCTGTGTCGCGATTTCCTGCTCGGGCGTGGTGCCGCGTTTGAGCTCGATGTGGAACTCGCTCTTGTGCGGCCCCCATGTGTCCTCGCCCATTTCGGCGCGTCCCACTTGCTGCTCGACGGTCGCGATGCGGTCGAGCGCGAGCATCTGATCAGAGACCGCCTTGCCGACTCGCATCGTCTCTTCCAGCGAAGATCCCGGCCGCAGCGACAGCGCGGCGACGAAGTGACCTTCGCGAAACTCCGGCAGCAGTTCGCCACCAAATCCCCGCGCGAGAACTAGCGCGCCGATTGCAAGCACGAGGGCAAATGCAGCGGTGAGCCTCGGCCAGCGCGCGAAGAAAAGGCACCAGTCGCGGTGGAGCTCCTTCATCCATCCAATCCACGCGGGCTCGGCGTGCTGTTTCGCGCCACCGAGCAGCATG
>JAYSTZ010000092.1:0-11567 GCA_043719365.1 Verrucomicrobiaceae bacterium
CACTCGACTGCGATGAAGCCGTCCTGCCCGGTTCCATTGGCATCGGGGCCGGCGCGGTGGAGCTCGATGAGGATGATGTCTCCGGGGCTAAGGGCGTCTGCGGCCTGACGAATGGCGGTGGAAGAGCTCATCCCAGGGCCAAAGATGGAGATGGCACGTGTGTTGGCAAGCGGTGAGATGCCGGTGACGCCGAATGCATTTTCGTCGCCACCAAATACGCCGACGACTGCGGTGCCGTGATTGCGCCACGCGATGTCGGTGGATTGTGTGCCGCCGATGACGCCGCCTTGGTTTTGCAGCAAATCTTCATGCGTGAAGCGCCATGCGCCTTCGATGTCGATGATGCGGACGCCCTGGCCTTTTCCGCCCGCGCGGGTCCAGGCGTAGCGGGCGTCGATTCCTCCGGGCGCGACTTCGAGATAGAGCTGGTTGGCGATGAAGCTCGCGGTGGGTGCTTGCTCACCATCTGGCGGGGCAGCGGTGGGTTCGTCGGTGGAGTCGATCCAGACAGGAGGGGTCGCCTGCGGTTTGATATACGCTGCCTGGACGGCGGGATCGTTGAGGAGATCGGCTGCGAGCTTCTTCATTTTTGAAGGCTCGACGTGGACCGAGTAGTAACTGCTGAATTCCGGCAGCGATGCGGACTCCGCAGCCACGGTGGATGCACGGGAAGCGGCGACGCGTGATTCGCTCCCGAAGATGGGAACCATGACAGCGCCTGCTTCTTTGAGCAGGGCGTTGAGGGACTTGGTGCTTGTGCCGCTTACCGAGGCGACTTCTGCGCGACCAGACCGCAGACCCGCACGGGGCGCGGCCAGGCAGATGAGTTCCGGTGTGGATGAAAAGGCCGGGGCGCTGCCCGAGCCGGTTTTTGGTTTCTTAGCCATATTGCTTGTGTGTTTGTTGAGTTTGTTAAAGGGGATTTTGCAGTTTCCCGAGCGTCCCCCAGCACTCGGGAATGAAATTAGGGAGGTCCGGGGAGGCCCTCCGCGGGCTTGGCATAGGCAGCCTCGACGCCGGGTGTTGCGAGCAGCTTGTCCACAACCTCGGCCGCTTGGTGGTCGGGGCACTCTGCATGCCAGATGAACTCAGTGGAGGCTTCGTGGCTCGGGAAAAGCGGGGCTGGCTTCAACGCATGGGTTGCGAGCAGTCGATGGAATCCCCGAAACGCTCCATTTGGAGGAGGGGAAACTTTCGCTCCTTTTCGGAGTTCCGCGTCCAGAGTGGCGCTCAAGTGAATGGAGACGGTGGTGCTCATTGAAATGGGTGCATGGGTATCGGCGTGTTCAGATGACGGGCGGGATGGCTGCGATGCAGCCTTCAGAATTAACACGGTTTTTGTTCGCATTTTCGTGAACCGCGCCCGCGCAAACGGGCACCTCGCAAATGAGATCCCGGATATATTGAGCTTTATGACTCATATTGGCGATCCCACCATTTAGTCATGGGTGTTGTCCAATGGGGCTGATACCGTAAGGGGGACGGTAATTTCACCGATAGGCCGGGTGCCGAGCCTGTGCGGCCGCCCGGTTGCAAACTATTGTGTTATTTTTGTTTGCGTTGAGCGCGTGGCTGACGGTAATAATGCCGTAGTTGGCAGGGCAATGGAATCATCGCACTGCGAATTTTTTAAAAGCCACCTCACTTTCAATGAAAACGGAAGCCCAGATGCCAACAGGTAAGACCACGAGAATTGTGCTCGCAGATGATCACTATGGGATGTGCGAGATGCTGGCGTTTATCCTGCGGCTCGAGCCGGGGATGGACGTGGTCGGCGAGGTGAAGGGAGGCTGCGAGGCGCTGCGGATTTGCAGACTTGTGAAGCCTGATGTGGTGGTGCTCGATTTGGCCCTGCCGGACCTTGCCGGGGTGCATGTGATGCACAGCCTGCGGGAGAGTGTGCCGGGGATTCGTGTGCTGATTTATACTGGCACGGAGAATGAGGCGGCGATGCGGGCAGTGCTGATGGAAAAGCCGGATGGATTTGTGCGGAAGACGGAGCCTCTTTCAGCTCTACGGGCTGCGATTCGTGCGGTGTCAGCCGGCGGGCGGTATCTGTCGCCTTTCGCGGAAAAGCTCTCGTTGAAGCCCGAAGCCATGCTCTCGATACTTACTGAGAAGGAAGTCGCGGTGCTCCAGATGATCGCGCGCGGGATGCTGACAAAGGAGATCGCCGAGGTGCTTGCTGCGAAGCCGAAGACGATAGACCATCATCGGCAGCATCTCATGGATAAGCTGGGCTTGCACGATGTGGCGTCGTTGACGCGATTTGCGATTCACGCAGGGCTGTGTTAGCGTGCATTGGCGCGGCCCTTTAGCTGCCGGATACGGCAATCGTGAGGGTCTGGTAGTTGGTGAAACGGAGCATGGAAAATGCTCGGAAGTGTGTTATCTTTTAAAGTCCGAAGTTCGCGTCCGTACGCGTTTAGGACACCGGCAAACCGAACAACCGAGCCAGCATGAAAACCAACTCCGAATCTTCCATTTCACGACGCGATTTTATTCGCTCATCCTCGGCATTCGCGCTGTTGATGGGGCTCGGAGGTCCGTTTGCTCGTCCTCTGGTGGCGGCGTTTGCGACGGATGATGATGCGGCGAACTATCATCTTCTCAACCGCCTGTCGTACGGGGTGCGGCCCGCGGATATGGCGCGGGTGAAGCGGGTCGGACGCGCGGCGTATATTGAGGAGCAACTCAATCCGGCGAAGCTGCTGCGAGGGGTGTCGCTGCCGGTTTCATCGATCATGAATGTCCCTCGTGCGCGGCTCGCGAAGGTGAAGAACAGCTATGATGTCGCGTATCGTTCGCTGATTCTCAGCACGGTGAACCGCATGTTTTTCAGCCCCGCCCAGCTTTCGGAGCGGGTCGTGGAGTTTTGGAGCGATCATTTCAATGTCGCGGCGGAGGATGAGCCGGTGGACTTCGTGGACTGGCAGCGCACGGTGATTCGGAAGTATGCATTCGGGAAGTTTCGCGACCTTTTGCGCGCCACGGCGCAGCATCCGTCGATGCTCGTGTATCTCGATAATTTCCTGAACATCGCAGCGCATCCGAACGAGAACTATGCGCGGGAGCTGATGGAATTGCACACGCTCGGAGTGGACGGCGGTTATACCGAGGCCGATGTGAAGGCGGTGGCGCGGGCATTTACCGGCTGGACGTTTGACTACAACCGCGAGGGCGAGGGGTTCTTTTTCAATGCGGATGACCATGACGCCGATGAGAAGACGGTGCTGGGTCAGACGCTTCCGGCTGGGCGTGGAATCGAAGATGGACTCGATGTCATCGCGCTGCTGGCGAATCACTCGAGCACCCGGCATTTCGTGTGTCGAAAGCTCGCGGTGCGATTTGTCAGTGACAATCCTGCCGCCACTCTCGTGAACGCACTCGCGCAAGTATGGGCGGATACGGATGGCGCGATCGTCCCGATTTTGCGCACGCTTTTCAATTCACCGGAGTTTGCCGCCGCGCGCGGCCAGAAACTGCGGCGTCCGCTCGATTTCGCCGTGGGGCTTATGCGGCTTGGTGGTGTGCGAATTCGGAAGGTGGACGACTTCGTTTACTTCTGTGAGTTGCTCGGTCAGGTGCCGTTTGGCTGGCATCCGCCGAATGGGTTCCCTGACAACGCCGGCGCGTGGGCCAATAGCAATGGTGTGCTCTCGCGATGGAACGTGGCGACGACTTTTCTCGAAGATGCGCAGCATGGTTCGACTACGGGAATGAAGACCGCGATTGATGCGGTGGTCGGTCAGGCGCGCACGGTTGGTGAGTTTGTGGACAAGGCGGCTCTGGCATTGCTTGCCCAGCCGCTCGATGCCGATGTTCGCGCCCGCCTCGTGCAACTTGTCGCGCCCGGCGGCACTGGGGACACCCGGCTTACCGGGGCGGTAAGACGCGGCGCGCTCGGCTCGCTCGCGATGGTTCTTGTTTCGTCCCCGAACTTTCAATGGAGGTAACCACACAATGAGCGCATCCCTTTTCCAAGTCACCGGACCTCTCGGTCGCCGCCGCAATCGCGAAATCCTCAGCGTCCCGAATCACCTGCGCCGTCGTCGTGCCCCACGGCTCGCTTTTGCGCCCGCCGGGACGCAGGCCTCCGGCGACATTCTCGTCGTCATTTTCCAGCGCGGAGGGATGGACGGACTGAGCGCACTCATCCCGTTTGGCGAGGGAGCAGACTACTACGATATACGGCCGACTATCGCGGTGCGGGAACCGGGGCAGACTAAGGGTGCGCTGGATATCGGCGGCGGCTTCGGGCTGCATCCGGCGTTGTTGCCGTTCAAGAATCTGTTCGATGCGGGCCAGCTCGCCGTCGTTCGTGCGACGGGTTGTGTGGACCCGACTCGATCACACTTCGATGCGATGCGCTACATGGAGCAGGGGGTGCCGGGCGATAAGACCGTGGCTACCGGATGGCTGGGGCGTCATCTCGAAAGTGTCCCCTCGACCAACGATTCGCCGGTCCGCGCAGTCGGCTTTGGCTCGCTCGTGCAGGCATCCCTGCGCGGTACGGGAGCTTATACGCCGCTCGCCATGGAAACCACGTCGGACTTTTCCCTCTACGCAAATGGTGACTATTACGATGCCGTCCGTGCGGAGTTGGAAACCGAGTATCATACTTCGTCACCGGCCAGTCTCCTAGACCGCCAGGCCAGCGCGGTTTTTCAAACGATGGACCTCCTCGATTCGCTGAACGGAACCACGTACACGCCGGAAAACGGTGCCGTTTATCGCGACGACTATTTCAATCTCCAGCTCCAGCAAGTCGCCCAGCTCATCAAAGCCGACGTAGGCCTCGAGGTTGCGTGCGTGGACATCGGCGGCTTTGACACGCACGAAACCACCGGAGTGCTGGATGGGACGTTCAATGACCTCATGCAGAGCCTCGCGACGGGAATCGGCGCGTTGCATCAGGACCTCGGCTCGCGCATGGCGAAAATCACGATTGTTACGATGAGTGAGTTCGGGCGGCGGGTGCAGGAAAACGCCAGCAAAGGCACCGACCACGGCCACGGCAACTGCATGTTCGTGCTCGGCGGTGGAGTGAACGGCGGCAGTATCTATGGCGCATGGCCCGGCCTTGCCAGCAATCAGCTCGATGACGGTGATCTCTTCATCCCTGCGGGCAATGACCAGCGCCACGTCCTCGCCGAGCTTATCAGCAAACGGCTCGCGAATGGAGCTTCCCTCGCGCAAGTCTTTCCAAATTTCACCGCGGCTCCGCTTGGGATTTTTAAGACGTAAACGCGCGGCTGCTTCACATGCACCACACCGCGCATGACGATGGGGTGGCCGGGGAAGCACCCGGCTATTTCACCTTGGTCGCGACTTTCGGCGTGTGCGATGACATGCTGGAGACAAAGTTGAAGATGCCGGAACCGATGCGCTGGTCGGTAATATCGACGGACGTGCCGACTCCCACGGTATCAAAAAGCTTCACGACGTCGCTGCTCTTCATACGGATACATCCGTAGCTGACGGGGCGTCCGATGTGGCGCTCGTCGGCCGTGCCGTGAATGTAGATGCCGCGGCTGTAGGCTCGGGAGTTTTGTTTTTCCGTGCCGCTGAGATGAAGAATGCGTGTGACGATTGGGTCGCGGCCCGCTGCGTTAATCTGGCAAATTTCGCCGGTGCGGCAGCGACCTTTGAAGACGGTGCCGATCGGTGCTCCGTCGCCGACTTTCGATGCTACAACGAGGTGGCCGAGCGGTGTCGAGTAGCTCCCGTAACGGTCGCCGAGCCCGAATGCAGAGGTCGAGACGCGGTAGGACGCGAGTTTCTTTTCGCCGTCGAAAAGATAGAGTCGTTGTTCTGGAACGCTGACCCGGATCTGGATGTCTTGGGCGGCAAGTGCCGACGAAGAGATGAGTGTGCTGAGGAGTGATGTGAAGATGAGGGATGTCCTCAATTTTCAATCCTCCGTGCGAACTTGTTGTTGTTGGTCGGGCTGCTCATTTTGTTGGAAACGAAAACCCCACACTTCCTCAGACGTTAGCCGAAACGGAGTCATCCGGCGTTTTCCACGGTGCGCGTAGTCCAGGGAACCACTGCGCAAGCGAGCAAATAGCCACGTATGTAAATCCGGCGGCGAAAAGAACAAGGAACGGAACGGCGAACCAATTCCGATGTGTGATTTCGTTGATGAGGAAATAATTGAAATACGCGGCAAAGCCAATCTCAATAAATGGTAAAATCGTTTTCATCGGCGAATACTTCGCTTTTTTCCAGCCATTCGACTGGCTGTGGATGCCGTATTTCGGGGTTCGCGTGAACTCTCCCGTCGCACCGGCCATGCCCTGAATCACCGCCCATGCGTTGTTGACTGCGAGACCGATGGTGAGTGCGAGAAGTGCCGGAAGATACAGAATCTCGCGCAGCCACGAGCGCGGGTAAAGTTCCCGCTGGGAGACGATGTAGAAGACGATCGCCGGAAATGAACCGGTGATGAAAATCGGAATGTCGATGAGGATCGTCCGCAGCCACGATTGGGTGCCGCTGCCCTCAATTGCGACGCTTGCCATGCCGCCCGTCGTCGGGTGCAGGAGGATGCAGATGCAGAAGAGGAGCAGGAACGCGTAGTTCGAAGTAAGGTGGACGGTGCCTTCTATTTTCACCTTGAGAGGCAGGCTGGATTTCCAAACTGCGGGGAGAAGTTTGCGGCAGGTCTGGATGCTTCCTTTCGTCCAGCGATGCTGCTGGCTCTTGAAGCCGTTCATGTCCACGGGCAACTCGGCTGGTGTGACGAGGTCGGGGAGAAACACAAAGTTCCAGCCCTTCAATTGCGCACGATAGCTGAGGTCAAGGTCTTCAGTGAGCGTGTCGTGGTGCCAGCCGCCGGCATCGACGATGCACGATTTCCGCCAGACGCCTGCGGTGCCGTTGAAATTGATGAAGCGCCCGCTGCGATTGCGGCCCGTTTGCTCCAGCAGGAGATGTCCGTCCAGGAACATGGCCTGCACGCGCGTGAGGAGAGAGTGCGTGCGGTTCAAGTGACCCCAGCGGGTTTGAATCATCCCGACATTCGGGCTGGTGAAATAATGCACGGTCTTCAGCAGAACGTCCGGCGTAGGGACGAAGTCGGCGTCGAGGATGAGAATATACTCCCCCTTGGACGTCTTCAGTCCGTTTTCCAATGCGCCTGCTTTAAACCCCGTCCGGTCGATGCGGTGGATGTGGACGATGTCCAGACCCGTCGCCTGCAAATCGCGGACAAGCTTTTCTGCGAGTTCGCGGGTCTCATCGGTCGAGTCATCGAGCACCTGCACGTCGAGCAATTCTCTCGGATACTCGAGTTTTGCGACGGATTCCAAAAGCCGTTCCACGACGTAGAGCTCATTAAAAATCGGGAGCTGCACCGTGATGCGGGGCAACTCCTTGAAGTGGCTCGCAGGCATGGGGATGTTCTTTTTATTTTTGAGGTAGAGATACACGATCACGTAGCGGTGCAGCCCATACAAAGATAGACCTAAAAGCACCGCCATGTAACAAAGCGTCCAAACAAGATTTCCCAGATTTTCGGGCATAGATATGTCCGTTTTAGCCTTATTCGGGCAAACGAGGGGCGGATAGAAGCTGGGACTGTGACGAGGGGTCAAGCCGGAAAACTCCGAACCTCTGACAAAAGGGATCGCGGCCCAGCGTGAAATCGGCGTAAATTTTTCGATGCATGACCGATTTGTGATCCTCCGCCGTGCATAGTGGATTGTAATTTTCCCGTGGCGGGAGCACAACTGGCGCAATGAGTGAACCAGCTCTCGACATCGTCCATCAAGCCGTCCAAGCCCTGCAAATTCGTGGAGCAACCGCCCGCGCATCCGCAGCCACACTGGCGCGGCTCGCTGCGACTGCCGGCGCGAAAACGTCTGCAGCCCTCGCTCCCCCGCCGGAAATTCGCAAGGCAGCGCCCGTCGCGCAAGTGACTGCACCCGCTCCGCAAAAAGTGGCCACGCCGCAAGCCGCGCGTCCCGGCGGCTCTGGAAAAGCGGAGCGTCTGGCCGCATTGAGCGGGCCCGTTTTAGTCTGCGCAAAATGTCCCCAATTGGTCGCTTCCCGCACCCAAGTCGTCTTCGGAGTCGGCAATCCCGACGCCGAGATCATGTTTGTTGGCGAGGCTCCCGGTGCGGATGAGGACATGGTCGGCGAGCCGTTTGTGGGAAAAGCCGGGCAGCTTCTCACCAAAATCATCGAGACGATGGGACTACGCCGCAGCGACATCTATATCGCAAACGTCCTCAAGTGCCGCCCCGACATGCCTCCCGGCGAATCCGGCAACCGCAAGCCCACGCCCGCCGAGATGGCGACCTGCAAGCCCTACCTCCTCCAGCAGATCGAAATCATCCAGCCCCGCGTCATCGTCGCGCTGGGCGGGACTGCGGTCGAGGGGCTGCTCGGCGAAGACAAAGTGTTCATCACCAAACTGCGCGGCACTTGGAAAGAATTTCACGGCATCCCCGTCATGCCCACGTATCACCCATCGTATTTGCTGCGCAACCAGGCCCTCTCCGAAAAGCGAAACATCTGGGAAGACATGCTCGCCGTCCTCGAGCGTCTCGGCAAACCCATCACGGAAAAACAACGCGGCTTTTTCCTGTCGAAATAAATCAGCAGTGCCTCCCTGAGTGCCAGACCCGCCAAATGAGGAAAACCGACGAGGGCAAGCCGATAGAATTGGTGGGACCCTCACCGTGATCTTGATTTCGCGCGTTGAGAGTTGCTTCGAGGCATCGCGTGCGGCTTGCTCCGAATCTCTCAACTTTCCAATGCCCGATATTTACGACGTAGTTTCCAAAGCCCCCGGACCAAAAGGCGCGCTGCCGCTCACCGACGAGATGCTGCTCTCTTCGCCGAGTGGCGACCTTTTTGGTCTCTCGCAAAACGTAGGGATGGGCTGGGAGGCCGCGCTGGCAAATGGCCCGCAGTATCTCATCCTCAGCACGCAGGGCGGGCTCCGCGCGCCGGATGGCTCGGCGGTTGCGCTGGGCTACCATACGGGGCATTGGGAAATCGGATTGCTTGTCGAGGCTGCGGCGCGCGAGCTGCGCTCAATGGGGAAGGTGCCGTTTGCCGGTGCGGTGAGCGACCCGTGCGACGGGCGTACGCAGGGGACGCATGGGATGTTTGACTCGCTGCCTTACCGGAATGATGCGGCAATTGTGATGCGGCGGCTCATTCGCTCGCTGCCGCTGCGGCGCGGGATTGTGGGCATCGCAACGTGCGACAAGGGGCTTCCCGCTATGATGATGGCTGTCGCGGGAGCGCCGGATTTGCCGGGCATCATCGTGCCCGGCGGTGTGACGCTGCCGCCGATTAACGGCGAGGATGCGGGGAAGATTCAGACAATTGGCGCACGCTTTTCGCATGGACTTATCTCCCGCGCGGAGGCTGCGGATCTCGGTTGCCGAGCGTGCGCGTCGCCGGGCGGTGGATGCCAGTTTCTCGGCACCGCCGCGACATCGCAAGTGGTCGCGGAAGCGCTCGGGCTGTGTCTTCCGCATTCCGCGCTGGCACCGAGCGGACAAGCCGTGTGGCTGGATCTTGCGGTGCAATCTGCACGGGCAGTCGTCGCGCTGGATGCGGCGGGGCTGAAGACGCGCGATGTGCTGACGGATGCGGCGATTCGCAATGCGATGGTCGTCCACGCTGCGTTCGGCGGCTCGACGAATCTCCTTCTTCACATCCCCGCAATCGCTCACGCATCCAAGCTTGCGCGGCCAACGGTGGCGGTCTGGCAGGAGGTGAACCGCACGACTCCACGGCTCGTGGATGCGCTGCCGAACGGCCCGATGGGGCATCCGACTATCAGCGTTTTCCTCGCGGGCGGCGTGCCGGAAGTCATGCTGCACTTACGGGCGCTGGGTCTGCTCGATTGCTCGGTGCGCACGGTCAGCGGAAGGACGCTCGACGAGAATCTGGACGCGTGGGCGCAGAGCGAACGGCGGGCTCGCTTTCGCCAATTGCTCCGCGATTTGGACGGCATCGACCCCGACGACGTGATCCTTCCTCCGGCGCGAGCCAAAGAGCGTGGGCTCACCGGCACGGTCGTCTTTCCCGTCGGCAATCTCGCGCCGCAAGGCAGCGTGGTGAAGGCGACCGCGATCGATGCAGCCGTGGTCGATCCCGACGGCGTGTATCGCAAGACCGGCCCCGCGCGTTTTTTCACGAGCGAAGGTGCTGCCATCAACGCGATTCGCGGCGGCAGCATTGTTGCAGGAGACATCCTCATCCTCGCAGGCGCAGGGCCGATGGGCACGGGGATGGAAGAGACGTATCAACTCACCAGCGCACTCAAGCATCTGCCATTTGGCAAGCAGGTCGCGCTGCTCACCGATGCTCGATTTAGCGGAGTGAGTACCGGAGCGTGCATTGGTCACATCGGACCGGAAGCGCTCGCCGGCGGTCCACTCGGAAAGCTCCGCGATGGCGACACGGTACGCATCGTCGTGGACCGCGCGGCGATGACGGGAAGCGTGGATTTCATCGGTTGCGAAGGCCGCACTTTTTCGCCGGACGAAGGCGCGGAGATTCTCGCCGCACGTACACCGGACCCGCGACTCGCGCCACATCCCGCGCTCCCCGACGACACGCGGCTGTGGGCGGCGTTGCAGGCGGCAAGCGGCGGGACGTGGGGTGGCTGCACGTATGATGTCGAGGCGATCCTCTCGAAGCTGCGGTAGCGATTACTTTCCCGCGACGAACTCGGCCATGCGTTCCATGGCGATTTTGATCTTATCGAGCCCCGTGGCGTAGCTGCACCGGATGTGGCCTTCGCCGCTGGCACCAAAAGCGGGGCCGGGGACGCAGGCGACTTGCTTCTTTTCCAGAAGACCGAGCGAGAACTCGCGGCTGGTCATGCCGGTGGAGCGGATGTCGGGGAACACGTAGAATGCGCCGAGCGGCTTGAAGCACGGAAGGCCCATATCGTTGAGGCTGCGAACGATGTAGTTGCGCCGTGCTTCGTATTCCTTGCGCATCATGGCGACATCGTTTGCACCGCTTTCGAGCGCTTCGATCGCGGCATCCTGTGCCATCGTGTTGGCGCAGAGGATCGCGTATTGATGCACCTTCATCATTGCCTCGGTGAGTGCGGCGGGTGCGCAAGCGTAGCCCACGCGAAAGCCGGTCATGGCAAAGGCTTTTGAGAAGCCGTGGAGGAATACGCAACGCTCCTTCATGCCCGGCAACGCAGCGATGCTGAAGTGCGATGCGCCATCATACGTGAGCTCGCTGTAGATTTCGTCGGTGAGGACGACGAGGTTGTGCGTCACGCAAAGCTTCGCAATTTTTTCGAGCTCCTCGCGCGATTGTGTGGCGCCGGTGGGGTTGCACGGAAAGTTCATCATCAGCACCTTCGAGCGTGGTGTGATGTGTTTAGCGAGTTCCTCAGCGGTCATGCGGAAGTTATCCACGGCGTGCGTGGGCACGGCGACGGGGATACCGTGGGCCATGACGACGCTCGGGCTGTAGCTCACGTAGCAGGGCTCGTGGTAGAGGACTTCGTCGCCGGGATTCACCAGCGCGCGGAGTGCGAGGTCGATGGCTTCGCTGACGCCGACGGTGACGATGAC
>JAYSTZ010000911.1:0-5297 GCA_043719365.1 Verrucomicrobiaceae bacterium
CCCGGCGTCGTATCGAGCAGATGAGAGCCGCCCTCGCTCGCCGTCCACGGGCTCCAGTGCAGAAACACTCCGCCCGCCACCCAGCGATTGCTGCTGAACGAACGCTGCCGCAAATCCACCCAATAGTCGCGGTCCGAGTCCTTCTGCACCTTGATCGCGTAGCGCAGCGCCGGGTCCTGCCGGGCCTGATCCATTTGGTAAATGCGATACGTGCCGCTCGCGTTCACGCTGTGGATGGACGCGTTGGCAATCCAGCCGAGGAGGTTTTTGTGGCAGGCGTTGAACTGAAGATCGCCCGCGCTTGCGCTGCCCATCGTGTCGAAGCTGTCGCCGTATTCGACATGGGTGCCGCTGCCGATGATCGACGCACCGCTTGTATTCCACGAGTTCGCGTGCCATAGCCCGAAGTTGTGCCCGTATTCGTGGCAGGCCACGCCCACGCCCGTGCCGGATTTCAGCCAGCAGCCTTTGCCTCCGACGTATGCCTGCCCGCCGAAGCTGCCCGGTGAGCCCGTGAAAATGACCGTGTCGAAATCGAAATTTGCCGGGTCGAATCCCGCCGCCTTCGCCGCGACGCGAGCGTCGGTGAGCACCTCATAGCTACTGCCGCTTGTGTCCGCATTTTTGTACCACGCCTCGGTGCGCGGCAGGATCAAAATGGGCGTGACCGTGGTGATGAAAGTCAGCTTCCCAAAGCTCGAATCCACGAACCAATCCTCCACATCCTTGCCGAGTTGATAGCCCTCTTTCTCGCTCACGCTTTCCTTGCGCACTTCGGGAAACGCAACGCGCATCAGAAGGTTCGACTTAAAGCCCGTGGCTTGCGTGGCGGACGGGAGGTTCGACGCTTTTGCAGGGCCGCCGTTTGCGCCTTCGCGAGCCACGAGTGAATCGCGATACGCACGAATGTGACCGCCCGAGCAGAGAAACTGAAACTTGCCCTCTGCTTCGATCACCGGCTGCTCCGCAGAAATGGGCGCGTTGTTCTCCGGGAGGGCAGACTCGACGCCCGAGATGGGGCACACATCGATCAGCGGTTTTGCAGCGCTTTGTTCGCGGAGGGTGCCGTCGGCAGAAAACCCCGCTTCGTCCTTCGCCGTCACGCGCCGACGTTGCGTGAGGTTGGCTGGGTGGTTTGGGATTTCGCCGGTGGCGACGACACGGAGCGGACTTTCGTCCACTGCCAAAAAGTCGTCCACTGCGATCCCCACGATGCTCGCACGTTCCGTGGTTTGTTGAGTGTTGCGTCGTCCAAACACGAACGCGCGATAGTTCCCGCCGTCGTCCGTCCGGACATGACGCCGGATTGCCGGTCCCACTTCCGAGCCCGCACCGGGCAGGGCACCGAGCACCCCGAAAAACGCCGCTTCGTTCACCCGCTCCTCGAGTCGCTCCACGATGGCCCTCGGCAATTGCTGGCGCAGAACCGGCGGAATCGCCATCGCCAGTGCTTCCCGAGGGTTTGTCGCGATGAGCGCCTTGAGTTCCGTGCGCCGTGCCGACGCGAGTGTAATTCCTTGATCGAGCAACGCCCGCTTTTCGTCAGCGTCTGCCGACATAAAACGTGCGGTCCACCGATCGAAAGAAATAGCCGCCGAACTCGATTCCAAGGCGAGTCCCACGCGCACCGGCGGAGTGGAAGCCGCATCCACCACGGGACTCACCGACAGTGTCTTCGGAAGCGCCGCTTTTTCTCCGCGAGGTATCAACATCACCGCGGTGATAAGCAAAACGAGGGCGAGGATGATTCGGTTGCGTGACGTGTTCAAAGTGAAGGAGTTATTGCCGCACGATTCGTGCGAGATGGCAGCGAATCTAGGACAAGGTTTGTGAGCCGTCCACAGCGCACATTCGACCGTGGACGGAAAAGAAACTCCGAGATTCGCTGCCCGCCCCGCTAATTAAATCGTGCTCGCGGCGAAGTAATCACGTCCCCGCAAGATAAGGGTTCGTCCGCTTCTCGATTCCGATCTTCGTCGCCGGTCCGTGGCCCGGGAGCACGGTCACGTTGTCATCGAGCAGCCACAGCTTCTCGCGGATGCCGCGCAGGAGCAGCGCGTGGTCTCCGCCGGGCAAATCCGTGCGGCCTATCCCGCCCGCAAAGAGGACGTCGCCGCCGAAGAGGATCTGATGTTCCTTTTCCAAAAAGCACAGACTGCCGGGGCAGTGACCGGGCACGAGCAGCACCTGAAACTCAACCCCCGCAAGCCGGTCGGAATCGCTCTCCTCGATCATGTGGTCCGGCGTCACCGGCTCGATCTCCCAGTTCATGCCGAACTGTTTGTAAAAGCTCCGGTCCACGATGCTCGGCACCGTGTCGCGGTGGCAGCCCACGCGGCAGCCGTGCTCGGCCTTGATGCGAGCCGCATCCCAGACGTGGTCGATATGTCCATGCGTGAGCAGCAGCCATTGCACGCGGTGCCCGCTCTCCGCCAGCCAGTCGGCGGCTCCTTGCGGGGCATCGATAAGGATGCCGCTGTCGGGCAGGAAGAAAGTGTTCGTGTCGAAGATGCCGCCGGTGAATAGGTCGATGTTCATAGATGCCGAATGTATGTCCACGGATGACACGAAATGACACGGAAACTTTCTGTGAACTTCCGCGCGCACTTCATGACGGCGTGCGCCCGCACAGAGCATTCGTCGCGGCGACCCATTCGGCCACGGGGACTCCGCCGATGAGATGCTCGGCGAGAATGCGCTCGAAGCGTTCCTTCGTCAGATCGCCGTACCACACGCCCTCCGGGTAAACCACAATCCACGGCCCACCGGTGCAAATGCGAAAGCACTGCGCCTTCGTCCGCATCGCCTGCACTCCCGTCTCGCGGACCCGCTGCTTGATGTGCTCCCAAAGCACCTCGGCGTCGGCAGGCGCGCAGCAGTCCGGGCCCATGCACAAAAAGAGATGCCGTTGAGCAGTGGCGATGGTGGCTTTCTTCAGCCCGGCGGAAAGTGCGTCCATGATGAGCCTAGAAAAGGCAGTTGAATCCACGAAAGTCACGGAAACTCATACATTCCGAGAATCCACGCGTTCAGCCAATGTCGTCGGAAGGCAGGACGATTGCGCGCCGATCCAGATCCGCAAGAAACAACGCCAGACTCGGATTCCGCGAGCCCTCATCCATGAGGATCTTCCGCTTTCGGTAGTCACGCGAGGCGCGGTCGTAGCTCAGCGGGTCTTTGGTGCCTGCGCCGAAGCAGCGAAAGTTTTTCGCCGTTAATTCGTCTCGGAGATTTGCCGTCTGGCCGAGTCTTTTGGTACAGTTCACCGTTTGCTTGCCCTTCACATCGCCGTGCCAGAGCGGCAGAATCCAACACTCGATTTGCTCGACGCAGATGGCGAAGATGAACCGATCTCCGTAGGTCGCCCAATCTTCCGCACCGATCTCCTGCTTTAGTCGCTCGATGACTGCGGCGACGAATGCCTCCAGCTGCAGCGGCCCTTCTGCATTTTGCTTCGCCACATCAAAGCCAGCGTCCTCGGCGACATCCGTATCCACTTGCACGACTACAAACTGGTTCACCTGGAACGCCTGCCGGAATTTCTTTGCCCGCAGATACTGCAACACCAGCGTCCAGCCGCCGACGGGTTTCTTTGCCTGCGGGTCCGGGAATTCAAAAGTGATCACCGGTTCCCGCTGCTCTTTGTAGTAGCCGATGAGCACATTGCGCAGCACCTGATGGTCGGTGATTCCTTCCGTGACTAATGCGAAGTCGCCCATGAAGTCGGCGAGTTAGAAATGGTCCGGCAGACCACCGAGGATTCCGCGCATAAACGCCTCCGAGAGACGCACGGGCGTTTCGCCGGGTTGAGGCTTCGGAGCCTTCACGCGGTGAAGTGCGGTGTGGCCTTCGCTGTCGCGGCGCACGGTGAAAAGCCGCACGTCGTCGTCCTCCAAATCCAGCCCGTCGAGGATCGCCGCGTTGTGCGTCGTGCAGATCACCTGCTTGCCGTATTTCTTCGCCAGCTCGGTGATTTGTCTCATCAGCGTGGAGCAGAGTTTCGGGTTCAGCGCATTGTCCACATTGTCGAACGCGAAAAAGCGCGGCGTGCGTGCGCTCATGATGACGGTGAAGTAAAAGAGCAGATACAGAAACCCCTCGTTCGCGCTCCGCTGGTCGAAAATTGCCCGCTCCGGCGCGAGCCACTTGTCGCGAATCTGGATGCGCGCCTGCGCCGTCGCGGATTCATCCGGGACGAGAAAATCGTCGAACCAGCCGAAGAGCCGGAGCCTTTCTTTCAAGTCGGCAAGCCGCTCGGCGTTCTTCGGGTCGGCAAATGTCTGGAGCAGCCGGAACAATCCCTCGCCCTTGGTGCCCACTGGCTGGATAGCGCCTTCCGGCGGCGGGTTGCGGAGGACGGTGTTTTCGGGGGCGTAGATGAGGAAGTCGGAGAGGCCGGTCGAATCAAGAAATGCTTGGGACCGTCTGCGTCGATTTGCATTTGCCACCATTCGCAACTCAACCTTGCGGGCTTCATCTGCGACAAAACTACGGATCATATCGAGTTGTTCCTGAGTAAGCGGTGACTTACGATCCAGATTGAGACTGTCCTCGAAGACTTGGGTTGTAGATTCCTCAATTTTTCGAATACGCTCAAGATCCAATGTGGACTCACCTTCGTGCAAATCCTGTTCGGTAAATTGATAATTCAGTAGCCATCCGATTTTCGGTTCAACTTCGTCGAATGGTGCTCTGGCGACATACCGTAATTCCCTATTCGACTCGCAGTCACGGACCGCCATTTCAATGCTGCCGATCTCAGAATCTGATTGGCCCATGTCTTCAAACGCCGACATCATCCACTTCGGCTCCGTCACCCGAATTCCCCGGTTAAACAAAAACTCCCCATCCAATTTGTCCCCTGCTGCAGCCGCCGCGAACCCGATTCCCTCCAAAATATTACTCTTCCCGCTTCCGTTCTCGCCAATGAGCACCGTCACGCGACCCGGCTTGAGCGTGAGGTCGTGGATGCTTTTGAAGTTGCGGATGCGTATTTCTGAGATCACTGCCCGCAGTCTATCCACGATTATCGGTGGCGGGCAACTCTATCTCCCCGAAGACCGCGTTGCAGGGTGTGATTAAAAGTGGAATAGAAGGCGGATGAGCCGATGTGCTGAAAGCCCGGAAAAGGACGACGAGTTCTAAAGATAGCGGCTAAGAAGCACTGAGGATGGGCGCGGGGGAGCGCGGGCTTCCAGCCCGTCCTCGCCGGCATCCTGCCGGGGAGCGAGACGCGCGCCTTGGGAAAAGGGGTGCCTTCTCGCGAGAGCCACGCTGTGTGTATCCGGCAGGATGCC
>JAYSTZ010000912.1:0-5296 GCA_043719365.1 Verrucomicrobiaceae bacterium
GCCAGAACCAGAAAGGATGCGCCGTCCGTCAGGACTCCACGAACAAGCTGTTATCGAGTTTTTGTGCCCCAAAAGGGTCCGTAGCTCGCGGCCAGTGTCCGCTTGCCATATTTTAATGCTTCGGTCGAACGAAGCAGAAAGAATATGTATTCCATCTGGGCTCCACGCACAATCCGCTACCTGCCCTTTGTGCCCGGTGAGGGTTCGTAAAAAGCCACCATTAATGTCCACTCTCATTCTACGATAACGGAGCGGTATATAGAGATCGTGGAGGTCGCGGTGGAGGATGGTTTCAAGAAACTTGATACGTTTAGGCGACGCGAGCAATTCGCCTCGTCGCGCTTCGCTGTCGGTGTAGCGCTTGGGGAAGGTGTCGCGGATGAGGGGGACGGTCTGGCCGCACTCGGTGGTGAGTTTTGCGAGCGTCGGGTCGTCGCTTTTGAAGAGCCAGTCGGAGAGGCGCTGGTAGGCCCAATCTTTTGAGAGGGTTTCGTCCATGCGGCGCTCGATGGGCTGGCGGATGCGGTCGTAGATGAGTGGCTCCAGCGTGCGGTGCTCGGCGAGTTCGGTCTCGGTGAGGCAGCGGTAGGGCAATGTGCCGGCGAGCGCAGGGGCGGTGAGGTGGTCGCGGAGGATGGGGAGGAGCCGATGCGCGCCTTCCCACGCTGCGCCGCAGAGGATGGGAAATGTGTCGAGCGTCTCGCGGTCGGGGCGGGCGGCGGCAAAGGCGACTTGCTTGCGGTCGAGGTCCAGCTCGCGGAGGTGGGCGGCGGCGAGGAACTCAAGCACGGTGCTGTGGATGAAGTGGAGGTTTTCGCCTTCATCGGGCAGGAAGAGGTTTTCGCCTTTGAGCAGCTCGAACCACTCGATGGCGCGGTCTGCGACAGGATGGACTCCCTTTTTGAGCGGCGGAAATGTGGCGGCGAGGTCGAGGTGGTCTTTTATCCAATGCTCGAAGACTGCGAGGATCGCGGGGCGGGTGGTGCGGCGCTGGACGCGGTCGTTTTCATAAAGGGCGAGCCAGCCGACGAGCGTGAGGGCGCGGAAGATGGCGTGTTCCTCGGGGTATTTGGTGGGGAAGTCGCGGCTCTCGATGGCGTCGAAGAATTCGCGGATGTCGAGCAGGCGGCGTCGGTCGGGGTGGGCTTTTGCGTCCTGCCAGACTTTGAGGATGATGAACTTTATGGCGCGGTCGTAGATGGTGTAGCGGGAGTCCCACGTCTGCCGGGCCTCGAAATAGAAGATGAGGAGAAGGCCGGTGAGCGGGGTACCGCCGAGCTTGATGGCACCGGGCTGGTAGGGCAGCTCGTTGACGAAGCGCTTTTGCAAATCGGGGCGGCGTAGCTCGGTGAAGATATTGGTGCCGAGGGTCTGGAGGTCGGCGAGGTCGAGTGCGGCGACGTCGTAGTTGTCCTGGCGGTCGAGGCCGGGCTCTAGGGCGTGGGTGCGGCGGGAGGTGAGGAAGAGTTTGTTGCCTTTGGTTTCGTCGCGGAAAAGGTCGAGCGTCCACAGGGCGAGGATGTGGCGGAGTTCTTCGGTGATGGCTTCGTCGAGAGCGTCGATGAGGACGGTGAGGCGGCCTTCTTTGTGGCTCTGGATGAAGACTTCCGTGGCAGTGAGGAGGTCGGCCTGGCTGGCGGTGCGGGCGAGTTCGCCGGGATAGAGGAAGATGGCGAGGAATGCGCGGAGGGCGTTTTCGGGCGAGTTGGCGCGGCGCGGGTCGGTGAGGTAGGCGAGGTGCTCGGGGGTGAAGCTGGCGCATTGCACGAGGAGGATGCGCGCGGCGGGGTCGTCGCGCAGGGTGCAGTGGTAGAGATAGCGGAGAATGGTGGTTTTTCCCGCGCCGGGGAGTCCGAAGATGACAGCCTTATCGACGGTGCGGTAGAGTTGCTCGGTGGAGAGGTAGTCGGTGCGGAAGTGCTGGTGTCGGCCCTCGGCAAATTCGTCCCACGGGCGAGGGGCTGCGCTTTTTTGCGCAGAGGTGAGGTGGAGCTGGATGAAGTTGCGCTCCATGGGGATGGGCTTGGCGAACTTTCCGAAGACGGGGATTTCCTTGCACTCGGCGCGCAGGGTGTCGCGGCGGTGGATGTAGGATTTCGGCAGTTGATCGTCGGGGCTGAGCCGCGAGATGGGCGGTCGGAGACGGTAATAGACGGGGCTGTAGCCCGCGGACTCCAGGCCTTTGAGCGGGGCGTCGAGCTTCACCGGGTCGATGCGGAAGCCGTCGCGCGTGGCGGTCTCGTGGCAAAGCGCGGAGGCTTCATTGGTGATAAGAAGCTGGCCCTCGGCGGCGAGCTTCTCGGAGCGGAAAAGGCGGATGGCCTGCGGCCCGGCGATGTCCTGCATGTGGCCATCGGGGTCGAGCACGATGGCAAAATGGCTCTCGTGCGCCACCATGCGGAAGGCGAACTCAAAGCCGTGCGCGGAGAGCAGCGCCGCATTTTCGCCGACGCGGAGAAAGAGGTCGAGCAGCGCGCGGGCAGCGTTGCCGGGCTCGGTGCTGGAGCGAAAGAGAAAGACGGCATCGCCCGCAGTCTTGAACGCGGTGAAGTGGAGCGGTGCGGCGAGCTTGCGCAGTTCATCGCGGAGATGGGCGGTGTAGCGCGCAGTGGCCTCCGGCCCGAGCTTCGCGCTCTGTGGTGTGAAGCCACAGACGTCGATGATGACGAAGACGCCGTGCTCTGACTGTTGCTCGGGAAGGGAGGATGCGGGCTCTGGGCCGATGGGGCTAGGCATGGGACGCGTTTACCATGTGAGAAGCTGGTCGCGAAAGTGCGCGTAGCTTCGTGAAACAGCAGCGACAGCGGCGGAGTCGTGCGCAAGAGCGATGTCGAGAGCGAGTTCTTGGCGGTTCGCTATTCCACGAGCGGTGGCCTCGCTGTGGGCGAGGTCTTTGAGTTGCGGAGGCGGGTTTGTGGTGCCGTGGTATTGCTGCGCAGCGGGTTTGTCGGCGCTTGGAAAATACGGAAGGGGCTGCGGACGTTGCGAGTCGCACATGAGTAGAACCCAGCTCTCCAGCATCTCAACAGGGATGGCCAGCGCACCGGGAATCGGCCACTGAGAACGGTCCTCGCCGAGCACTGCGGCGACGGCGGCGTGGAGTTCGTCGTGCCTGCTCTGTTTGCGCTGGTCGGCGGAGGAGAGCGTGCCCGGCGGTCGGGCACCGTCCGGGTGCTGCGGGGCGCGGTCGTTATCGAGGGCAATGATGAAAAAACTGTCGGGCAGCGGGCCGGTGCGCAGAATCCCACGCAGCAGATACTTCATCGCGACTCGCACTGCGCCGATGCCCGCACCGCGCTTCACTTTCGCGACCTCGGATTGGAATCTTCGGCCCGTGATACGTTGGGCGCAGGCTTCGTAGAAGAGGTCATCCGAGTCGTCCTCGGTGAGCAAATGGAGGAAGGACATGGGCTACGGTTTGTTGAACTTTGGAACTCCGCCGACGAAGCCACCAAACCACAAATCACCAAGCGGCATATCGGGGGCGTCCGCTTTATCATAGTCGATTGCCTCAAGCCGCTCGGAAAGTGGCGTGATGGTGGATGCTCCGTTCTCTTTCTCCACGAGCAGGACGGCCTCGGGGTTGTCGAGAAAGTGGTTTACGAGATTCGTATTGTGGGTGGTGGCGATAACTTGGATGCCGAGTTCGCGCGTGGCATCTTGGAGGAACTCCAGTAGCTTGCCGAGCAAGCGCGGGTGCAACCCGTGGTCGATGTCATCGATAAGCACGAGCGGCGGCGGCGATGGCTGGTGGACGATGGTGACGAGCGCAAGGAGGATGCGCGTGCCAGCAGAGAGGAAGCGGCCCGGCGTGGCTTCCTTGAAGCTCGTCTCACGAATCTGAATCGCACGAACCCCAGTCGAAATGAGCGTCGTGCTGACCTTTGCGATCTCGGGGATGAAGCGTTTCATCACAGCCTCGATTTTAATGGCAAGGTCTTCGCGGTCTCCGCTTTTGAGGGTGTCAAACACACGGGCGGTGCCTGCGCCATTCCCTTCGACGAAGGGATTTGGGATCAGGTGCTCGGGCTGCGCGACAACGTCGGGGTCGATGGAGAAGATATTAATCGATCCGACGGGCCAGGGAAGCGGCTGAACTACGGATTTCTCTGAGCAAACGTGTTCCTCGCTGTTTTCAAACTTCAGCCGGATGCGAGTGTTCGTCCTCGTCGACGTGAAATGCGGCATAAGCCGCCCCACATCGTCAGGGTGACTCCCGTCATCCAGCGCGTAACCATGTGCTTTCCCCCGATTCAAATCCCGAAACAGCCGCAGGAAGTTCGTCTTCCCGCTCGCGTTTGCCCCGATGACCAGCGTGAACGGGCTGAGCTTTGCGCTCGCTTCGACAAAGGAGCGATAGTTTGAAATGTGGACGTGCTCAAGCATGGCGGATGATTTATCCGGAGTCGCGGGGTTGAACAAGGCGTTTCAATCGAATGCGCAAGTTCGATCAAACAACGACGGAGAAGCCGTGTGCTCGAATTGATTTGGGCAATCCATCCCGCCCGCGCTATTCAGCCGGTGACTCCCGACTCATCCATGAAACGACTCATCACCATTCTCGCTCTGCTCGCCGTGTGCTGCGGGGCTTCGCTCGCTGCGGAGAAGCCGAACATCATTTACATTCTCTCCGACGATGTCGGCTACGGCGACCTCGGCTGTTATGGCGCAAACAAGGTCAAGACGCCGAATCTCGACCGGCTCGCGGCGCAGGGCTGTCGCTTCACGGATGCTCATGCGACGGCTTCGGTCTGCACGCCGACGCGCTTTGCATTTCTCACGGGGCGGTATGCGTGGAGGCAGCCGGGCACGGGCATCGCGCCTGGGAATGCGCCTGCGCTCATCGCGGCGGGGACGACGACGGTGCCTTCGATGCTGAAAGCGGCGGGCTACAAGACGGGCGTGGTCGGCAAGTGGCACCTCGGATTAGGCAATGCGCCGAAGACGGATTTCAACGCGGACATCAAACCCGGCCCGCTGGAACTCGGGTTCGACTACGCATTTTACATCCCCGCGACCGGCGACCGTGTGCCGTGTGTGTTGGTCGAGAATCATCGCATCGTCGGCTACGATCCGGCGGACCCGATCGAAGTGAGCTACGGCACGAAAATCGGCGACGAGCCGACGGGCATCGACCCCGGCGTGGTGCTGAAGATCAAAGGTGGCCCCGGCCACAAAGACACCGTGATCAACGGCATCCCGCGCATCGGTTTCATGACCGGCGGAAAAGCGGCGCGCTGGGTGGATGAAGACATCGCCGACACGCTCACGGCGAAGGCGGTGAAGTTTATCGAGA